>CAZBRI010000405.1:0-3334 GCA_964494055.1 uncultured Anaerolinea sp. | reverse complement strand
TACACGGCTCTGAACACTCTTTCCCTACACGACGCTCTTCCGATCTAATCGGCCTATCATGTTCCCGCCTGGAATAAGGCAGCAAGGATTTTGTTTAAGCCTGTTTTCAGGGGAATCTTTCATTTACTTGCACGTGTAAAAGTGACAGGTGCAGAAAATGTCCCTTACGGGAAACCTTACGTGGTCGCGATCAATCATTTATCACTTTTTGATCCGCCGCTGGCCCTGGCATTTTGGCCTGAAATGGTGGAAGCCATGGGTGCTGTGGATATCTGGAACAAACCAGGGCAGGGTCAATTGGTCAGGATGTACCATGCCATTCCTGTGCACCGCGGTGAGTATGATCGGGAACTTTTTGATAAGGTACTGAGTGTTCTTGCGTCAGGAAGACCACTGTTATTGGCTCCTGAAGGCGGCCGGTCGCATTCCATTGGTATGAAGCAGGCGAGGCCCGGGGTTGCTTACATCATTGAAAAAGCAGGAGTTCCGGTTGTCCCGGTCGGGATCGTGGGAACGACTGATGATTTCTTTAAAAAAGCCATAAAAGGGGAACGGCGCTTGCTGGAGATGAATATCGGAGAACCTTTTTTACTGCCGCCCGTCAGTGGAAAGGGTGAAGACAGGCGGGAAGGGCGGCAGAAAAATGCTGACCTTGTGATGTCCAAAATTGCTGCATTGCTGCCTGCAGAATACCGCGGTTATTATGGATGATCGGAAGTAAGTTATTTTGAATTTACAAAAATTGGATAACTTGAACCTGTCGGTTTTGATAACTTTACGGTATAATGCCAAGCCGCTCATGTAACTGATCGGTAATTATTTTTGTTCTTATCAAAGATCTGGAAGAGGTAGAAGAAAATGGCTACAAAACGAACTTATCAGCCCAAAATCCGCCGCCGAATGCGCGTACATGGTTTCCGCGAACGAATGTCAACTGCCGATGGACGGGAAGTTTTACGCCGCCGCCGCAGCCGGGGCCGTGTTAAATTATCTGTCAAAATCAATAATCATGTGAAACGGATCCGCTGGTAACCTGTCTCGAAGGAGACAGGGATACGCACGCTCCTGACACAAAAGAGCGTAAGGCCAGGGTGAAGCAACGATTTCGCCTGACTCGGTCCAATGATTTCAAGCGGGTGCGAAACCAGGGCAAGTCCTTCGCGCACCCGCTTCTTGTGTTAGTCAGGCTTAAGTCGGATGAAGACAGGGTGAGAATCGGAATCAGTACCAGCCGTGCAGTCGGGAATGCTGTTAAAAGAAATCGGGCAAAAAGATTAATAAAAGAATCTATCCGCCCTTTTATCCCTTCCATACGCAAAGGTTATGACCTGGTACTTATCGCTCGAAACCGGTTATTGGATTCAGAATTCAGCGAGATTCAAATCACAATCGAGGGGTTATTAATGCGGGCAGAACTGCTTGCATTTGAGCAAAACCCAACTATTGCAAAGTGAGCAATATACTGTATGTGTGCTGATCATTACTTACCTCATGAGTATCCCGGCGAGCCTCAGCTGCGTGATCTTCCACGTACGTTATTTAATTTGCCCCGTATGCTTTTATTGGCTATAATTCGTTTGTACCAAATGACCCTTTCGAAGGGTCTTCCAGCCAACACCTGTAGATTTTATCCATCCTGTTCTCATTATGGATACCAGGCAATTTACAAGTATGGTGCAATAAAGGGTTCAATAATGGCAGCGTGGCGTGTGCTGCGTTGTAATCCATTTAATCCGGGCGGGGTTGACCCCGTTCCCTAGGCCATCCCCTTCACGATTATTAACTAATCGAGATGGGAACGCTTGCAGCGTGAGATGGCATGATCAGGAGATTTGATGAAGTTCAACCGCGTCTTTTTCTTTGTGATTGTTGCTTCGCTGGCAGTTTTATTGACTGCCTGTGGATCGGCGCCTTCAACCAACTGGCCCGGTCTGGCGACTGATGGTACACACGCTTTCCTGGCTGAAGGGCAATATGTATATAACATCCTTCTCAGTGACGGCACCGAGGTAACTACACAGTCAGCCGATGGGCCTGTACCGGCCCGTTTTCCTTTGAAAGCCGAGAGTACCAAGTCATTTTACGCCCCGCCAGCTTTATCCAGCGACGGCCAATTAATGATCGGAAGTTCAGCGACTGGTGACCACTCGTTCTTTAGCATTGACCCTGCCACTTCAAATATCAAATGGTCATTCCCGGGAATTAAAAACCCGTTCACCGCAGGGGCATTAGTCACCGGAGATGCGGTTTACGCCCCGGCCGGTGATGGTAAATTGTATGCCTTCAGCCTGGATGGAAAGAAACTTTGGGATTTTACAGCTTCAAAACACAGCCTGTGGACTGCCCCAATTTCTGATGGAAAACTTGTATTTCTGGCTACGTTGGACCATGAAGTTTTCGCGCTGAATGCTCAAGGCAAGCAGGTCTGGAATGTGAAATTAGATAATGGGGTTGTTGCAGCTCCCTCTCTGGCAAATGGTACCTTATACCTTGGTACACTGTCTGGTAATTTGTACGCGTTGGATAGTGCAACCGGACAACAAAAATGGGTGAAAATGCTGGATGGCGGTATTTGGGGAACACCGGCAGCTGATGCAGAAAAAGTATTTATCGGTACGGTTTTAGGGAAAACTGGCAAATTCTACGCCCTGAATGCTTCGACCGGAGAAATTGCCTGGTCCAAAGATGATGACGGGTCAATCACGGCTGGTCCGCTGCTTGCCAAAGATCAGGTTATTTTTGTTACAGAAGCAGGCAAGATCCAATCATTGGATCTTACCGGCTCACCCAAATGGCAGGCTATCATCGAAAATGCCAAGCTGTACACTCCTCCCATGCTGGCAGGGGATGTAATATTAATCGCTCCGATGAATGCAAAGTTCCTTCTGGCGGCCTATGACTTAAATGGCGCACAGAAGTGGACTTTTATTGCCAAATAGGAAGTGTAAATATGGGCAACCTTTTTGATTTAGTCATTGTCAACCCTTTTACAAATGCGCTTTTATTAATTTATGCATTTGTAGGTAATTTTGGTATCTCGATCATTCTTTTTACAATCCTGATTCGTTTGATCACTCATCCGATCATGGCTCAGCAGATTAAATCCAGCACTGCCATGCAGCAATTGATGGCTTCTGAAGAATGGCTGAAGATCCAGGAAAAATATAAGTCAGATAAAGAAAAATTAGCACAGGAGCAAATGCGGATTTATAGCGAAAAAGGGGTCAGCCCTTTCAGCTCCTGTCTGCCGACGCTGATTCAATTTCCGATTTTGATCGGTTTTTACCAGAGTATCGTCAGAGCCATTGGTGTGACTCCGCTTCAGCTGCTCTCT
>CAZBRI010000404.1:0-3344 GCA_964494055.1 uncultured Anaerolinea sp. | reverse complement strand
AGATAGCTTCAGGTGACTGGAGTTCAGACGTGTGCTCTTCCGATCTTTTGAACATCCAAAGTGTCATTTTCTTTAAGGATGTTCATCATTCGAAATTCTACAGGATCAATTTTTAATTTTTCGGCTAATTTTTCCATTTGGGATTCCGCCATAAATAACGCTTGCGGAGCACCAAATCCTCGAAAAGCAGCACTAGGTATATTATTTGTGTAAACGCCATAAACATCAGATTTGACATTTGGTATGGCGTAAGGTCCTGTCTGAGTAATTGTTGCATTGCCCAAAACTTTATTGGTGGTGTACATATAAGCACCACCATCGGCAATAAAAGTTGTTTCAGATGCAGTTAATTTGCCGTTCTTTGTAGCTCCCCATTTTGCTTTGATGACCATCGGGTGACGTTTACCATGACCGATCAATGATTCCCTGCGTGACCAGATTGTTTTGATCGGCCGCTTTAATTTCCAGGCTGCCAGGGCAAGTGTAATTTGAACAGACATATCTTCCCGGCCGCCAAAAGCCCCGCCAATCACCGGATATTGAACCCTTATTTTATCAACGGGTAAATCAAGAGAATGAGCAACCTGTTTCTGGTCAGTATGTGTCCATTGACCGGCAGCTTTTATAGTTAAGTAACCATCCTCGTCTACGTAGGCGATACCAGCCTCTGGCTGAAGATAAACATGATCCTGGGCAGGCACCCGGTATTCGCATTCAACGATAACGTCTGAATTCTTAAACCCGTTCTCGACGTTTCCTTTCCGGATCTTATCGTGAACGCATATATTCGAAGCGCTTATTTCCGGATGGATAGCAAATGCCCCGGGTTTAAAAGCCTCCTCAGGATCGGAAAGTATTGGCAAGTCCTCATATTCTACTTTAATTAATGTGATAGCCTTTGAAGCAATTTCTTCAGTTTCCGCTATGACAATAGCTACCTGGTCACCAACAAACCTGACGATATCTGCACCAGCTTTTGTGGAACCGGGACCACATAAAACAGGCTGGTCATTTACTTGAAGGCCATATTCATTTACTGGAATATCTTTTGCTGTATAGACTGCAGCAACACCGGGTAAGCTTTCTGCTTCGGAAACAGCAATTCTAAGAATTTTCGCATGTGGTCGCTCAGCGAATAAAGTTTTCATAATTAACATACCAGGCATTTCAATGTCTCCTGAGTATATTGCTTTTCCAGTTACTTTACTCCTGGCATCTAATCTCGCAACGGATTTTCCAACGATATTCTTGTTCATAAAATTCCTTTATAAATTTACTCTGATCTTATTCGTATTCCTGAAGAATATATTTTATGAATTAACTAAATAAGTAATCACCTGATATATCTTTTAGTTTTCACTCGGGGTGCAGGGGCATCCACAGCTGAATATCTAGGCGGTCCAAACATCCTATATAGCAGTGCATTAATGAATGCAAAAAGTCCTGAAAATAGTAGAATGAAAATAACGAAAAAGATAACCAGTGCTTTGAAATATTCGATACTTGATATGAAATTAGCAGCATTTTTTATTAGAGGTATCTGGTAAAAAATGCTGGAAAAATATACTTTACCGCTTAATGAGATAAGCCAGTCCCAGTTTTGCCCAATACCAAAATTTACCAAAACCTTTGCAGCTGCGGCAGAAATGATGGGGGTTAATATGGTAATTAGGAATCCTATTCCTCTCCAGACTGGATGTATTTCATGTGTTTGGGCGACATTTTCTTGTTGAAAATAATTATTTTTTGACATTCATACTCTACTTTTGTGCGGCATTTTCAATAGCTTGCACAATTTTATAATATCCGGTACAACGGCATAAATTACCCGTTATCGCTTCTTCAATTTGATTTTTTGTAGGTTTGGGATGTGTTTCAAGTAATTTTGCTGCAGACATCAAGAAACCGGGTGAACAATATCCACATTGAACGGCTCCGTCCTGGATGAAAGCATCCTGAACGGGGTGTAATTGTCCATCAGTTGAAAGGCCTTCGATCGTGATAATTTCGGCTTGATCGGCCCGTGCGGCAGGAACAAGACATGCCATGATTGCATTGCCATCCAGGAAAACAGTACATGCACCGCATTCGCCTTCAGCGCAGCCTTCTTTTGTTCCAGTAAGGCCGGCATTTTCACGAATTAATCTCAAAAGTGATTTATTACCGGCATCAAGAATGGAATATTCAGTTCCATTAATTTTTGTATTAATTATAGAATTGTCTTTGAAACTCGCACTTTTCATACTTGATGTTGGAAGATTGACAGAAAGAGTGATGGGGTTTTCTGGCATACCAGATTGTTCTTCGTTATTCAATATTGATAGTAAGCCCCTTTTTGTAAAGACCCTGACCATTTCTTTTCGATAATCTGCAGTACCCCGCAGGTCGTCAATTGGTTTTGCTGCTAAGGCAGTAAGTTTGGCTGCTTCTTCAATAATTTCAGGGCTGAGTTGTTTTCCTGAGAGATATTTTTCAGCCATTTCTGCATGAATTATGGTTGGGGCAACTGCACCCAGTGTAATGACTGCATCATTTATCTTGTTACCTTCTAAAAATAGAATGATTGCAATATTGACAACGGAAATGGCTTGCGCTCTTCGTAATGCCACCTTTAGGAATGCGGATTTGTGATTTGAGGTTAATGCTGGAAAGGCTATGTCAATCAACATCTCATCCGGCTTCATTACTGTCTTCCGGACACCTGTATAAAAATCTTTTAGGCTGACTTTTCTCGAACCTGCAGTGGATTGGAGAGTGACAGTTGCATTTAGTGCCATTAATGGCGTGATTGTATCGTTTGCAGGGGAAGCTGTGATGATATTCCCTGCCACAGTACCCCGATTTCGGATTTGTGGTGCACCAACTTCCCAGCTTGCTCTTGAAAGAAGATACCCTTTTTCTCTCAATAATTTTGTTGAAGCAGCCTGATTATGCGTTACAAGCGGCCCTAAATGAATAATATTGTCTTCATCCAAAATAATATTGTCAAGACCACTTATCCGGGAAATATCAATAACAGTATCAATTCCCTTACGAATACCTTTTTCGAATTCCAGCATTAAATCGGTTGCCCCGGCTACTATTTTGGCTTTTTCTTTATTGACCGATAAAATCTCTAATACCTCACCGGTAGATGCAGCATTAACGTACCTGTTCCACATTTGATGCCTCCAAAAAATTACTTTTTTCAAATATATTTATATTATATATCACACTCCAAAAAAGATTGTCATACAATTAAAAATCCCCCTGCAAGGTTTTATCTTGTAGGGGGATTTGCTAACAGTGGATATTATTTTGAACCGTTAAATACTTCATATCTTTGTTCATAGGTATTTACTGCC
>CAZBRI010000403.1:0-3353 GCA_964494055.1 uncultured Anaerolinea sp. | reverse complement strand
TTTGTAGTTTACTCCATCAGGACATTTTTTGTGTCCATTTTTTGGGGAAAGTCCAAAGACCGAAAATGGGGGAGGAGCAATAAACTTCACTGCTGGCTTTTTTGGGTGAAAAGTTTTTTACCAGCAAAATTAAAGGCAAAGGCGGGACCCCCTCCCGGCCTCCCCCATTTTCAAAGACCGAAAATGGGGGAGGAGTAATAAACTTCACTGCTGGCTTTTTTGCGCGGAAAAGTTCTTTACCGGCAAAATTGAAGGCAAGGGCGGGACCCCCTCCCGGCCTCCCCCATTTTCAAAGACCGAAAATGGGGGAGGAGTTTTAAACTTCAATTTCCTGGCGTTTTTTGCTCGAAAAAATTCTTTAACAAAAATGCTGAAGTCATTATTTGGACCTATTCCGGCTGATACCAATACACAGGCGTTTGAATATTTTTTTGTAAGGGAAAATACGCGGTTAAACGACACCAACGAAGCAAAAGGCTTCGTTGGTGTCGTGAAAAAAAATAATAAAGATTATTGCGAACCGCATTGTGGCCGGTTTCGCGAGTGGCTCACCAGGAGGTGCCGGTTCTGGGGGGAAAACCGGCATCGCGACCAAATTTATTACCCTGGGTCAAAGCCTCCACAAATTGCGTATGCGGTTGTCGTGCATACCAATAAAACGTGCTACCAGTAAAAAAAGCTACCAATAAAGGGTTCCACCAGTAAATTACCAATAAATACTGCTACCTATAAAGTTATCTACCAGTAAAGAACCTGACTCTATTCTACTCACATTGACAGCCAATGCAAGTAAATTGGATGAGACATTTGGGGGATTTTTGGCATGTTTTTTGCCAAATTAACGGGAATTTTACGGTTTTAATACGCGTCATCACAGGCCCCGGGGAGCGATTACAGGTTCCCAGTTTGGCGAAGCAATCTTAAAATTCACCCAATTTGACGAAAATTGGAATAAAATTGAATGTTATATTATGAAGTTGATACACGTGTGTAAGGCCGTTCTATCTTCTTTTTAACTCAGAATTATCGTTGAATGCCGGGTGAGGATTTTTCGGTAAGTATGCTGTAATTGTTTTGGTTTACCTGGAGTAATTTTTATGAAGCGTGTGCTGACCTTTTTGAGAAAACTGAATATTTACAGCCTGATCGCATTGTTCGGCCTGGCTTTCGTGTTGATCTCAGGTTTGTATATCATTAACCTGGACCGGCAAATACAGGCGAATGTCCTGGAACAGGCAGACCTCTTTGCAGCACAATTTAACGCGTTGAGAGTCTCTCAGCTTGAGGGCCAGTATTCAGACTTGAATTCTATTAATTATCAGCTGCTCAAACAGGAATTAATTTCAGCCCGTAACGCCCACCCGGAATATAGATTTATTTACCTGTTCGGGATGAAAGCAGATGCGTCTGTGTATATCCTGGCAGATTCTGAACTGCCGACTTCCCCCGATTATTCACCCCCGGGACAGCTTTACCCGGAGGCAGCCAGCCAGATGAGACAGATCTTTACAACCGGTAAGCCGGTCATCCTCAGAACACTTACTGACCGCTGGGGAACCTGGGTCTCAGCGGCAGCCCCGATCCTGGATCAGAATAAGAAAGTTGCTGCTGTTGTACGGATCGATACGGATATCAATGACTGGAACTGGGAACTGGCAGGCAAGGCCGCCCTGCCCCTGTGGCTGCTGTTCGGCATTTTCACCGGGCTTATCATCCTGGCGGCATTTCAACGGCAGGCTTCCAACCCATCGCATATGATTTTGAAACGGTTAATGCTGCCGATCGGGGTCATCCTGGGGGCTTTTATTTTGTTCACCGTCGGGTTGTTCTGGAATCAGCAGCAGCATCAGCTGGAAGATGAAATTACGCCGATCGTGACCGACGTGGGATTTGACATCAGTAGAGGTATCAGGCAGCAATCAGATTCTCTGCTCCTGATGAGTCAGACCATCAGCCTGAATCCCATTGTTCAACAGTCAATTGTCCAAAAGAATACAAGCCGATTGAATTCAGAATGGAAACCTGTTTTCAGTGAACTGGTAAAAAATTATGACCTGGTGGAATTTGATTTCCTGGACGCCGGCCTAAACTGCCTGATGAGCGTGGATGGACTTGAGTCCTGTACAACGCAGGAATCACATTTTACGACCATCAAAGCCCAGAAAACGGGTGAGCCTGTTTCCGGGCTTGAGATTGACGAGATGGGCTCCCTGATGGTCCGGGTGGTTTACCCGGTTAAATCAGAAGGAAAAATTGTTGGATACCTGGAAACAGCCAGGGATGTGAAAAAACTGATCCAAAGTACATCCCTTCAAACAGGTGTACAGATGGCGATCGTGCTGAAAAAGCAATTTTTAGACAGGCAGGCCTGGGAGGCAAGCATGCTGGCGGCTGGTGAGCAGCCGGAATGGGATCAACTCACGAGCGGCGTGGTTAATTTCAGCACACAGGGGCAATTGTTAAGCGTTTTTCTGCCCTGGGCAGAAGAGATTAGTAAGGACCCTGTTTATGTGAAAACTGGACAGGAGATCACCCCGCAGGCAGGCAGCGGGGATGCCAGTGCGGATAACCGGACCTGGCGGGTGGCTGCCCTGCCGCTGGTGGACGCCTCCGGAACAGAGATCGGGCACGTCCTGGTGATGCTGGATTTCAGCCCGCAAAAAAGAGTATTTGTTCAGCGATTAACCATTTCAGCGGCTGTCAGTGCTGCTTTACTGGCGGTCCTGCTGGGGCTTGTTTACCTGCTGCTTTACCAGGCCGACAAATTTGTTTACCAGCAGCAGATCAGCCTGGGCGAAAGTGATGACCGTTTTCACCAGATGTTCAACCAGGATAATTCAGCCATGCTGCTGGTGGAAACTGGAACAGGAAAAATACTGGATGCTAACAAAGCCGCCAGCCTTTTTTATGGTTACCCGGCAGATAAGCTCAAGTCGATGAATATGAGCTCGATAGACTGCACCCGGCAGGAACAGCTAGTGCACGAGCAGGATGCTTTCAATCGAAGTGAGAAAAATCACCTGATCCTTCAGCACAGGCTTGCATCAGGAAATATCCGGGATGTCATGGTTTATGATTCAGTCATTAATTACCTCAGACAGCAGGTGACCTTTTTAGTTATTGAGGATGTGACAGAACGGACGATTGCAGAGAAAGCCCTGCAGCATGAAAATCAATCCCTGTCCAACCTTCTTTCACTTTCTGAGCAATTTATTGAAAATGCGGGCCTGGAAGTTAATTTTGAGAAATTAACCAGGAGCGTTTTGCAATTAACCAATGGCTGGGCAGTGATCTTTAATATGTATGACCAGATCGGAAGAGCACACGTCTGAACTCCAGTCACCTGAAGCTAT
>CAZBRI010000402.1:0-3360 GCA_964494055.1 uncultured Anaerolinea sp. | reverse complement strand
AAAAAAGGTAATCATTTAGAAATTACTGGGGCGGTTTTTGAACCGCCCCTTTATCGCGTATGGACAATTCAGTTGAACTGATCCTCACAGCACAAAGCTACGGCGGAGAAGCCATTGGCCGTTATGACGGCCGGGCGGTTTTCGTTCCTTTTGCGCTGCCAGGTGAGACAGTTCGGGTCCGGATCACCCAGGAACATAAGAACTTTGCCCGGGCGGAGCTGCTCCAGGTGGTAAAAGCCTCACCGGACCGGATCACCCCGCGCTGTCCGCATTTTGCAGTCTGCGGCGGGTGTCACTACCAGCATCTGTCTTACCAATCCCAGCTCAACCTGAAAACAGAGATCCTGCGTGATCAGCTCAGCCGCATCGGAAAGATAACCGACCCGCTGGTCCTGCCAATTCAATCAGGGCCTGAAGAATGGAATTACCGTAACAACGTTCAGTTTCACCTGGATCAAAGCGGTGTGCTGGGCTTTGTCTCGGCATATGATCCTGCTGAATTGATTCCTGTCAAAGAATGTTTCCTGCCGGCAGCTTCCATTAACAATCTCTGGCCGACTCTCGAGTTTGAACCCGATTCTCCGGTAGAGCGCGTATCCTTACGCCTCGGGGCAAATGACGATCTGATGCTGATCCTGGAATCCGACGAACCTTCCCCGCCTGAGATGGAGATCGAAGCCGGTATATCCGTTGTTCATATGACTGAAGATGACAGAGTTGTGATGGCAGGCGATGGATATATTGTGATCAATGTGCTCGATCGTTCTTTTCAGGTGTCCGCCGCTTCCTTTTTTCAGGTCAATACGCTCATGGCTGCTGGAATGGTTGAGCACTTGCTGGTAAACCTTCCGGTAACGAGAATGGATACACTTCTCGATGTTTACTGCGGGGCTGGGTTATTCAGCGCTTTTTTTGCTCCCAAAGCCGGCCTTGTCATCGGCATCGAATCCTCACCATCATCCTGTGAAGATTTTGCCGTTAACCTGGATGAATTTGATAACGTGGAACTTTATGAAGGTTTAGCCGAAGAAATTCTCCCATCTCTGAAGGTCAGACCCGCTGCCGCAATCGTTGACCCGCCCCGGGCTGGTCTCGATAAAGCCGCCCTGGATGCCATCTTGAAACTCAAACCAGCGGTGCTGGCTTATGTCTCCTGTGACCCGTCCAACCTTGCCCGGGATGCAGCCCGTCTCCTGGCTGGCGGTTACCGTCTGAAACAGGTGACACCCTTTGATCTCTTCCCGCAGACCTATCACATCGAAAGTATTAGTATTTTTGAAATCTAACCATTTATACTGAATTTTCCTCGATCGCTGACACCCCCAAAAAATCTGACGCCTTACATCACTGACGTTTTACTAAGCCGCTCACTCCCCGGGCTGACCAGGTAATCTTTCCCATTGCGGTGCAGGATCTTGAACCGCCGTTTATTTGAAGAATAATAAGACCGCATCTGTTCAGACAGGTCATAATAACTTTCAAATATATCCTGCGAAAAAGCAAAAATCCGGTCATGTAATGCGACGAACTGCTGACGGTATAGGGGAGTGACAGCCTCCAGGTGATCGATCACCCAGCATTTTCCAGCGAACTCCCGGTCATACGCCAGCCCGAGAAATCGGTAATCGCTGCTCACATACGGAAAAAACGGGAACTGCCTGCAGCTAAGTGACCTGAACGAGCGCTGACATTCCTGCGGCCCCCTGCAAGCTAAAAGCAGCATGTTTTCAGGCGTTTCTGCCATCAGACGGTCAAATTCACCTGCCTTACCGTTACCACACTCATCCTCCCGCCAAATGTGCCACAGGTTGGTATTTGGCTGCAAATACGCCCATTCCTCGTTATAAACAGCCGGAACAGCATGGCAGATATCACAGCAGAAAGGCTTCCCCGCCGGGTTATTCGCCATGCACATCATCCCGCAGTCCAAACCGCAAATCTCCGTATCAAACGCATCATACAAACTGCGAATATCAGAAAACGGATCCCGGACCATCCTAAAACGCTTATCCATCCTTGAATTCTATCATTTTCCCCTAATGAATTTAACTGCCGCCACAGTTCAGAAATTCTCCATCCTTGCCTACCCCTCAGGTCGAGATTTCTCACCATTGTTTCCGAAAAAAAATAAAAGAAACCATAACAATCAGAAATTCTACGTTCCAACAATACTTAACTCATCATCAACCCCGTCATCATTCATAATCCCAATTTATGCAGCTCAGCCTTACTCTTCCCCGCAGGTGGATTTTTTTCGCGTCCCTTGCGAAAAAATTCCATAAAAAGAAAAGAATTTCTCTCCCTTCTCCGGGAAGATAACCGGGAGCATGGTCCTGCAAAAAAATCCATGCCAAATATGAAGATTCTCGTATAAATCCGAAAACACCATCATTACAATCTTTTTTTACATCAACTGTCGTTCTTCAATCCAAAAAACGAGCATATATGCCATTGCTCTTCCCAGCAGGTGGATTTTTTTCGCGTCCTTTGCGAAAAAAATCCTCAAAAGAAAAGAATTTCTCCATTTTTCCCCGGAGGATGGTGCCGTCAAAAAAACAATCCTAATTTGAAGATTCTTTTATAAATCCGAAAAAACCATCATAATAACCTTTTCACATCCACAGTCATTCTTCAATCCAAAAAACGAGTATTTATGCCTTGCTCTTTCCCGCAGGTGGAATTTTTTCACCTCTCTTGCACAAAAAATCCACGTATGAAAAGAATTTCTCCCTCTTCCCCCGGAACATGGCCGTAGGCTGGTCCCGACAAAAAAATCCAAGAAAAATTGGAAGATTCTCAGAAACATCCAAAAACAAAACACCATCATTACAATCATTTTTTTTACATCCACTGTCGTTCTTCAATCCAAAAAAAGAGCATTTATGCTTTGCTCTTCCCCGCAGTTGGATTTTTTTCACATCTCATGCGCAAAAAATCCACGTATGAAAAGAATTTCTCCCTGTTCCCCCGGAAGAAGGCCGGAGGATGGTCCCCTCAAAAAAATCCAAGCAAAATCTGAAGATTCTCAGAAACATACAAAAACAAAACACCATCATTACAATCATTTTTTTTACATCAACAATCGTTCTTCAATCCAAAAAACGAGCATATATGCCCTTGCTCTTCCCCGCAGGTGGATTTTTTTCGCGTCCTTTGTGAAAAAATTCCACAAAAGAAAAGAAATTCAACCCCTTCCCCGGGAAGATAACCGGGGCTATGGTCCCTCAAAAAAATCCATGCCAAATATGAAGATTCTCATATAAATCCGAAAACACCATCATTACATTCTTTTTTTACATCAACTGTCGTTCTTCAATCCAAAAAACGAGCATATATGCCCTTGCTCTTCCCCGCAGGTGG
>CAZBRI010000401.1:0-3365 GCA_964494055.1 uncultured Anaerolinea sp. | reverse complement strand
AGATAGCTTCAGGTGACTGGAGTTCAGACGTGTGCTCTTCCGATCTCGCCGCTTTACCGGGGTGCCGCGGGGGTTATTTCTCTCAATGAGCGTTTGCAGCAAAAACTAAATCCCGCTGCAAATAATCGTTCTGAAAAAAAATTGTTTGGGACAATTTTTCGGACAGGTGATAAAGTGATGCAGACTCAAAATAATTATGATAAAGATATTTATAATGGGGATATCGGGTATATCAAGGGTATCGATAATATAGACCATGTTTTGCAGGTTGATTTTGAAAATAAGATCGTGCATTATGACTGGAATGAGGCTGATCAGCTTACATTGGCGTATGTCATCTCAATTCATAAGGCACAGGGCTCAGAATTTCCTGTCATTGTGCTCCCCATTGTCACTCAGCATTATATGATGCTGCAGCGAAATTTGTTCTACACTGCTGTAACAAGGGCGCGTAAGCTAGTTGTTCTAACCGGCAGCAAAACGGCGATCAGTATGGCAGTCAATAATCACAAACTGGTAAAAAGGTTTACGGCGCTGGATCTCAGGTTAAAACATATGATTTGATCTTCAACCAGCTTGCTTGAATTTCAAGAATATCAGAATCAGTCCCCGTTACTCATTTTCCAGTATGGCTGTCAGATCCTTTTCTAAAAGAAAGAAATTTCTGCGTTCGCCGGATAACACTTCAGTGAAGAAATCGGTAATGATAAATCCATCCCTAAAATATTGTTCCAGGCTTTTCCTTGTATGATCAATCCAAGAAACTGCCTTATCAATCGCGTTCTTTTTGATCAATTGAATATCTGCCGGCACTTCAAACAAAAAACTGGTTAGTGGTGTTGAAGCACTGGTATTGACCTTTGGAATCCTTATTTCATTTTCCAAAATTGTCGGGTTTACGATCATTTTTTCAGGCTGTTGGATGCCTGGGAAAGTTTGGATCAGACCGGTTTGCAGCCTATTTTCGACTCTGCGGCTCCTGATCCACCATTCCATTTCAAAACGGTCAGACGGTATCCCGTGATTCAGTTCATCCTCCATATCTCCATAAAAATTTGGCAGGTAATTTCGGCAGACACCGCCTAATTTCCGGAAATTGAGGCTGGAATTTTTTCCTTCCAGGGGACTGACTGTCCAGGTGATCAGATCTAAACCCTGCTGAAGGACAAAATCTCGCTGTGCTTTCTTTAGCGAAGAGCTGATCCCGCTGTTCCTGTAAGCAGGCAGTACACCCAGCATGTGTGAGCAGTGTTTCCATTTTTTATCAGCTGTCTGCCCGAGGAATCCGAACAAAAGCCCGGCTAATTCATCGTTTTGATCAAAGGCCCCCAGGCACAATCCGCCGTTCTTTTGCACAATCAACAGGATGTCTTTCGGAACAATTTCAGTGTCATCCCTGATACCCCAAACATCTCGCTGAAGGATCTCAGCGAGATGAAATTCGTGGGGGGATGTAATTGAGCGGATTGAAAAATTTGCTGGATCGGGAACAGGGCACATTTCTAATTTTCAGCTTTTATTTATTAGTAAGCGTTATTTCAATATTTTACTTAAAAATGCTTTTGTCCGTTCTTCGGTCGGATTATTGAAAAAGGTAGTTGGATTTCCTTCTTCCACAATTCGGCCCTGATCCATAAATACAATACGATCAGCCGCTGCCCGGGCAAAACCCATTTCATGTGAAACAACCACCATGGTCATACCTTCTTTTGCAAGTGCAACCATAACGTCCAGCACTTCTTTGATCATTTCTGGATCAAGCGCTGATGTTGGTTCATCGAACAGCATGATCTTCGGATTCATGGCCAGTGCGCGGGCAATTGCCACACGCTGCTGCTGTCCGCCGGAGAGTTCCCCGGGGTATGAATCTGCCTTTTCAGGTATTCCAACCCGTTTTAGCTGTTCAATGGCTATCGTTTTTGCTTCTTGTTGTTTCCGGCCTCGCACGATCTTTTGAGCAAGAATGATGTTCCCAAGAACCGTAAGGTGAGGAAATAAATTAAATTGCTGGAAAACCATGCCAACTTCAGCCCGTACTGCATTGATGTTGGTTCGTTTATGCATGACGGGAATACCATCTACTACGATATGACCGCTGTCAGGGTTTTCAAGGACATTGATGCATCTTAAAAGGGTCGATTTTCCTGATCCGCTTGGACCGATGATCACAAGCACTTCACCGCGTTTAACAGTCGTACTGACTCCTTGCAGAGCCCTGGTTTTACCGAAAGTTTTAACAACATTTTCAATCTGGATGATGACTTCCTGGTCAGTTTGAGCGTCCACCACGAGATCTCCTTTCGATAAACTTTACCAGCATGGACAATGAAAGGGTCATGCTGAGGTATAAAAATGCCATCGTGTTATATGCTTCAAATGAGCTGAAGGATCGGGCCCGGTATAGTTTTCCCAATTGAGTAATATCCCGAACAGCCAGAACGGAGATAAGTGAAGAATCTTTCAAAATGGCAATAAAATCATTACCAAGCGGAGGTAATACCCTGCGAAGAGCCTGGGGCAGGATGACATATCTCATCGCCTGTACATAATTCATACCTAAAGACCTGGCAGCTTCCATTTGACCGCGTTCGATTGATTGAATGCCAGCCCGAAAAACTTCTGCCTCAAAAGCAGCATAACCCATTGCCAAACCAGCAATAGCCCGGCCGCTCATATCGACTTGTTGAATGTTAACAGATTGAAGCACCGCCCCAAAACCGCTTAGGAAAGTAATGCTGGATAATGCAGTACCGAGACCGTTGATGATGGCCAAACCGATTGGCACAACGACAAATGCGCCGTACAGGATGATGACAAGCATTGGGATTCCGCGCATTAATTCAACATACAGGGTTGAAATATTATAATAAAAAATATTTTTTGAAACACGGCCTAAACCAAGGATTAACCCGCCGACAATGGCAAGGCAGTAAGCAGTAAGTGTAACGCGTATTGTAGTAAGGATACCTTCACTGATAAAGTTGAAGGCATCTTTATATAAAGGGGTAGTCAGAATACTAAAGATGATCAGGACTGCAGCTAAAGCGATCGTTAGGGCCCACCAGGGCCATTTTGCCAGGCTGCCGGCAGCAGGAAAAAGGCGTCCTTCGCCGGTATTTTCGGTAGTTGAAGCCAAAATATACCTCCTATCAGAAGGGCTTGCCGGGATCAATCCCGGCAAGCCCTAAAAAATCTGAATTTTAGAATAGTCTAGTTAGAAGGAACGTAGTCAACAAACCACTTCTGGTAAAGTTTATCCAGATCGCCGCTGGCTTTCATGGCTGCAAGGGCTGCATTGACCGGGGTAACAAGGTCGCTGCCCTGTTTGAAAACAAATCCGAGATCTTCGCTGGTCAGAAGTTCAT
>CAZBRI010000400.1:0-3373 GCA_964494055.1 uncultured Anaerolinea sp. | reverse complement strand
AGATAGCTTCAGGTGACTGGAGTTCAGACGTGTGCTCTTCCGATCTTCAATCGCTGCTGGATCAAGCCCGGCGGTTCTTTGTAACAGGGCGGTAATCACACTTGAGGCCAATTCATCCGGCCTGACTGTAGAAAAACCTCCCCGTTTGGATTTTCCAACAGCTGTACGAACAGCTGAAACGATCACGGCATCACGAATATTCATAAGATCTCCTTTTCAGGTATGGAACAAATCGGCAAAAATACGTGGTTCAAGTGAACAGGATAACGGAAAATCGATCAATTCCTGAGCGGTTTGCCAGTCTGGAGAAGATTCCACATGCGCTGCTGTGTTTTCTCATTACCGCACAGACTTAGAAATGCTTCTCTTTCCAGATCAAGCATATACTGCTCAGAAACCCAGGCTGGCCGGCTTAATTCACCGCCGGTCATCACGTAAGCCAATTTGCCGGCTATAGTTTTCTCATATTCTGTGATGTATTTGCCTTCGCCCATCATATGTATACCTACGCGCAGTGCAGCCAGGGCATCACGTCCGGCAGCATAAATCAATTCAGGAGCGGGAGCCGTATATCCGGTTGAAGCAAGATGCTTTGCCTCCCTCTTTGCCTCGTGAAGGACCATCTGCCTGTTCATCACAATGCGGTCAGCACGTGTCAGGAAACCCATCTGCCTGCCTTCCGCTGCGCTTGTTGCCACTTTAGCCAGACCGATCTGTTCAAAGACCCGTTGAAGATAAGGGAAGGCATCTGCATTTTGAGTCTGCATCGGGTGATTGACAATCCTGCGCACAAGCTCTTTTGTACCAGCGCCTGCAGGAATTACACCGGCACCCATCTCAACCAACCCGACATACAATTCACTGTGAGAAACCACCCTGGAGCCATGCATGATCACTTCTGCTCCGCCGCCGAGAGCGAGACCTGCAGGGGCGATCACAATCGGTTTTGGTGAATATCTCATACGCATATTTAAGTCTTGCAGTTTCTTAATCGCATCATTTAGGGTATCCCACATCCCCTGCTGAGCCGCCACTACCACCATGAATAAATTCGCACCTGCACTAAAATTTTCCGATTCACTCCCAATAACCAGTCCTTCAAAATCATTTTCCAGGCGATCCAGTGCTTCAATGGTGATATTAAAAATATCATCATCGAGGGCATTCATTTTGGTATGGAATTCGACACAAGCGACACCATCACCTAGATCCAGCAATGAAGCACCCATATTCTGAGCAATAATCTTTTGGTCCTTCAAAATGATCATCGAGGCAGGCTTGGGATATTGGACATATTTTCGTACTGTTATGTCATATACACCTATTTTTTGGCCGTCCTGGTATTGATAAAATTTTTCATTCCCGAGAGACAACATCTGCTCAACCCAGGCGGCGGCGGGGAAACCTTCAGCCTTCATTAAATCGACAATTTCCCGGACACCGAGCATATCCCACATCTCAAATGGACCAGCTTCCCGGCCAAATCCCCAACGCATTGCATCATCAACCGGTTTACACGTGTCCGCGACTTCTGGAATAATCGCTGAGGCATATTGAAAACCCTGCAAAAGAAGCGCTTTTACCAGCTGAGCGGCGCGGTCGGTTTCGGCGAGTAAAGCTTGCAGCCTTTCGCCAAGATCCGAAATCTCACGAGTTTTTCCAATTGAGTCAAACCTGATCTTCTGAGGAGCGGCATGCTCGCATGTCTTCAGGTCAAGTGACCAGAATTCTTTTCCCTTTTCTGTTTTAACTTCTTTATAAAATCCGGCTTTACTTTTATTACCCAACCAGCCTTTCATAATAAGCGATCTGATCAAACCATTGACATCCTCATCCTGTAGATAAGGCATGGCGTAAGTATCGTATGGAATACCTACAGCAAGATTTTTTCCGACATGCTCCCACACATCAATACCAACCAGATCGATTAATCTGAAAGTGGCTGTCTTAGGATTACCCATGACTGGACCGGTAACCGCATCCACCTCGTCCACGGTGTATCCATTTTTCATAATATAGTGAAGAGCGAAGGCACCGGTTCCAAAGGCATAACGATTCCCTATGAAATTAGGAGTGTCCTTGCAAAGAACAACTCCTTTTCCTAACCGGTACTCACCAAAATGAGTCATAAATTCGGTTACTTCACTCGCAGTTTGATCTGAAGGGATTATCTCCAATAATTTCAAGTAGCGCGGCGGATTAAAAAAATGCGTACCAAGAAAGTGCTTTTTAAAATTATCTGTTCTCTCAGCTGCAATATCTTTTAGTGGTATACCAGACGTGTTGCTTGAAATTATTGAGCCGGGCTTTCGAACCTGGTCAATCCGCGCCATCAAGTTTTTCTTGACCTGGAGATTCTCAACAATCACCTCGATCACCCAATCCGCTTTGGCAATTGCATCGAAATTGTCTTCAAGATTACCGATCTTTACCAATCCATATTGATCCGACGAAAAAAAAGATGCAGGGCGTGATTTTTTTGCCCGATCAAGCCCTTCACTAACAATTTTATTCCTTGCAGTTTTGTCGCCTTCAGGAGAATCTTTTGGAATTATATCGAGCAAGGTTACCGGAACTCCGGTATTTGCAAGGAGTGCAGAAATTGCGGCTCCCATTGTCCCTGCACCGATCACAACTGCAGAATTAATACGATAATTCATGGTTCCTCCTGGGTTATTATTGTTTGATGCTTTTAATTATTAAGATGAAAAAAATAATTTCCTGTTCGGCTGCTATAATATTTTACTTAGCACTTCAACAAGAATTTGGCCGATAATGATCTTGAATATCAAAGCTGCAGGGTAAACACTTGCGTATGACAATGTAGGGATATCACTTTCAGCCTGGGATTGAGCTGCACTTAACCCTGGGGGATTGGTCATACATGCACTTAAAGCGCCCATAGCTGCCAAGGTTGACATTTTATAAATTGGGATCATAATAATCAAACTGATTATGACAGAGACCAATGTGATCATCACCCCGCCAAACAATAAGTTCCATCCATACTGTTGTATGACTTCAACAATTTTTACACCAGCATTTGTTCCTGCCCCAGCCAGAAACAACATTAATCCCAGGTCTCGTGTGATGTTTCGGGCGGCCGGCGGTACCCAGAGACGGAAATTTCGAACCCTGCCGAAATGACCGATAAAAAGTGCAACGAGGAAAACACCACCGGCATTCCCTAATTTGAGATCAAATCCGCCAGTGATCGGAATGGAAATATTTCCTATAATTATTCCCAGCACCAGACCGGCAAGAAAAGTGATCATCTGCGTTTCATCTGCAAGAGCGGGTTTACCAGCCACAATGTGAACAAATTCATCCACTGCATCAGATTCACCTACGATCCGAATGCTGTCACCAATTT
>CAZBRI010000399.1:0-3383 GCA_964494055.1 uncultured Anaerolinea sp. | reverse complement strand
CCATCCAACAGATCTCAGTTCTGTGGGGCAACATTCAGAGCGCCATCGCTGGAGCAGAACGCATCTTCGGCCTGCTGGATGAAAAACCAGCCATCGTGGATGCCGCGGATGCTTCCGAAATGAAAAGCATCAATGGTTTTGTTGAATTCAAGGATGTGACTGCCGAGTACAAACCCGGCGAGCCCGTTTTGAAGGGTGTCAATTTCACCGCAAAACCAGGCCAGACCATCGCCATTGTAGGACCTACCGGCGCAGGCAAAACCACCATCATCAATCTCATCCCGCGCTTTTACGATGTAACCGGCGGCGCTGTAACGATCGACGGGACGGATGTCCGCTCGGTCACAGCAGAATCTCTGCGAAAACAGATCGGCATCGTGTTACAGGATACATTCCTGTTCAGCACCACCGTGATGGAAAATGTACGTTTCGGCAAGCCTTCTGCCACCGATGAAGAGGTTCAGGCAGCTGTTGAACTGGCCCATGCCGATACCTTTATCGAACGCCTGCCGGACAAAATGCAGACAGTGCTGGGTGAACGCGGTTCCGGTCTCAGCCAGGGACAGCGCCAGCTGCTATCCATCGCACGCGCAGCACTTGCCAGCCCCAAGATCCTGATCCTTGATGAAGCTACTTCATCAGTCGATACCCGGACCGAAAGGCTGATCCAGAAAGCCCTGGAAAAACTGCTCAAGGGCCGCACAAGCTTTGTCATCGCCCACCGCCTGAGCACCATTCGCAATGCGGATGTGATCCTGGTATTGAAAGACGGCGAGATCATTGAACGCGGCAAACACGATGAGCTGCTGGCCCAAAAAGGCTTTTACTTTGAGCTGTACATGAGTCAATTCAAAAAGCAGGAAGAGATCGCAGCGCTGCTGGATAAAGAATAAACAGGTCAATTATTTCGGATTGATAATGACGCGAAGGGTATGCCGGAAGTAACCGGCACTGCCCTTCGCGTTTTGAGTTTACAGGATATTGTGTTGAAAAGGAAAACATTTTTGAATTCGAAAATCCTGTATAATTATGAAGAGGTGAAAATATGGAACAAATTACCATTCATCTTCGGGATAAGAAAAAAGCTGGCGCATTACTCAAGTTCCTGAAGACATTAGATTACATCGAAAATATAGTCATGTCTGATTATCCTTCCACTGACCATGCGGCTACAGATGAAAATGATGCATTTTACGACCTGGCTGGTATCTGGAAAGGTCGTGATATCTCCCAGGATTCACTCCGGCAGCAGGCATGGCCAAAAAGAACATGATCATTTGTGATACAAATGTTTTAATCGAGCTTTTCAAGAACAATGAAAGGATAGTATCGGAAATCCATAAAATTGGGCTCGATCAACTCGCAGTGAGTTCCATAACAACAGGGGAATTATTATATGGTGCACGGGATAAGCAGGAAATGGTGTTCATTCAAAAACGGCTGGGATTAATTCAACAAATTCATCTGGATACAGAAATTTCTCAGCAATATATTGAATTGATGAGTAAGTATGCACTCAGTCACAAAATAAGCGTACCTGATGCATTGATCGCCGCCACCGTTCTAAAACATGAAGCAGTTTTATTTACTCTGAACAAAAAAGATTTTCAATACATCCCAGGATTAAACCTATTACAAATTGACTAAATCATCTATTTCAATGGAACAAATTGTTGACCAATTTAATTTGTTTTTTGGAACAGGTTAGTTAATCAGTTTATTCAAATCATCAATATAAAAATCGCATGACCGACAAACTAAGTTTGACAAAATAATTGCTTCACGTTAGACCGGGCTGAATAATCTATAGAACACGAAGTGCATTAACGGAGTTTCCGGAATGCGTCTTCGTGTTTTTGATTTAGCAATAGCATAAAGTAAAAAAAATCACCCCTTTATGAGTTAATTCACTAAATAAACCATTAACAACCTTATTTGTCGTGATTTAATGGCCGAGACAGCATACCGCTGACAACATTATGAATATATACACACCCATTCAGAGTGAGCGGCTTTACGAACAGATCGTCAACCAGATCGAGAGGCTGATCATTTCTGGCACCCGGCCCTGATGGAAGAAATGATCCTGGATGGCAGGCAGGTGATCAACCCAAACCTGGCCGATTTCAAAGTACTTATCCGAATTCACAATTTATTAACCAGAATGTGAGATTTTATGCGAATTAAAATAAAACGGTGATACTATTTACAACCATGCTTATTTGTCGTATAATATAAGCATGGATGTAAAAATCAAGGAAAGTCCGATTGTGAAAGTTCGTAATATTATGAAGGATCATGAGGGAATTCTATTAACTTCTGATCTTGCAAAATTTGGAATTCCGAGAACGTATCTTTCAATTCTTGAAAAGAACGGCGAGATCCAACGGGTTTCCAGGGGTGTTTATTCGGCTGCCAATCATCTCATTGATGAAATGGCTAGTTTACAGGCAAGGTACAAAAGAGCGATCTTTTCTCATGAAACAGCACTTTTCCTGCTAGGACTGACTGATCGGACTCCGCTTTTTTATTCTGTGACAGTTCAGGCTGGATATAACGCAACTTTACTAAAAGCGAGCGGGGTAAAAGTATACTTTGTTAAGAGAAGTTTATTCCAGCTTGGGGTCATCACAATGAAATCAAACCATGGGAATGATATCAAGACATTCAACATCGAGAGGACTATCTGTGATGTTCTGCGCAGTAGAAATAACATGGATGTCCAATTCGTGAATGAAGCCTTGAAAAAATACGTGATCAACAAAAATCGAAATATTGACCAGCTCTACAATTATGCAAAACAGTTCAGAATCCAAAAAATCGTCAGGGAGTATATTGAGGTTCTCTTATGAGTAAAGCTATGTAATTCAAAACCAATATTAAAAATCTGGCTTTGAAAAATCATACTCCAGCTCAAGCAGTTCTGCAGACTTATATGCTTGAACGTTTACTGGAAAGAATTTCTCATTCAAATTATAAGAAAATGATTATTCTCAAAGGCGGGATGCTGATCGCATCCATGGTTGGGATCAACAGCAGAACAACCATGGATATGGATGCAACATTGCGAGGATACCCTCTAACTGAAAAAGCCATCCACACCGCGCTTACAGAAATATGTGCGATTGCACTCGGGGATGAAGTCAGTATGACCCTGGATCACATCACATCTATCCGGGAGGATGATGAATATGGTGGTTTTCGAGCAGCCATTATTGCCAGGTATGAATCAATTATTACACCATTGAAGATCGATCTCACCACAGGAGATATTATTACCCCTGAGGCAATTCGTTATACATTTCATTCAAACTTTGAAAATAAAGATATTGCAAAATCCGCTCCATGTCGCACAGTGATTCCGGGGTATGCCGCACACTCAT
>CAZBRI010000398.1:0-3394 GCA_964494055.1 uncultured Anaerolinea sp. | reverse complement strand
CGACGCTCTTCCGATCTAAAAGGAGATGTTTTCTTACCAGAAGTAATGTTCATTTTTGACCACCGTATCCCATGCGGGCAAGAAGGTTATCTTTGAGAAAAAATTGATGGTAAAGTGCAGCGCCAATATGAAGGAAAATCGCCAGAATTAACACCGGCAGGGAGATAACATGGCCGATAAAGGCTGTAATCGTGAAAAAATCTTTTGGCAGCGTTCCACTCCCGCCGAAAACAACGGTCATAAGGTTTGCCTGCATCGAAGTCAGCATGCCAGAACTGGTAGTCAGAATGACAAAGAGATATAACCCAATATGGGTCGCTTTGCCTATCCAATCAAAAAAAGCGTTTCCGGCAGTCATAAGTGCTGGTTTTGGAGTACTTACCCTTACAAAAATCCGGATAACCATTAAAACAAGCGTTAATAGACCCAATACCATGTGAATACCCAGCAGACCTGGTTTTTGAGCATCTGTGGCAAAATTATCCACATATATTCCCAGAAATGCCACCGAAAAAATGAGCAGAGCTGTAAGCCAGTGTAAAGTGACCAACCCGGGGTGATAGCGTTTAACCATTTTCATTATTCTCCTGGATTTGTGATAAAATATGCGCGCGCATACATATAAATTGATTATACATGCTTAGTCATATAAAAGTCAATGTGCAAAAGGAGAGTTAATGGGTCCAGTTTTTTCAAAACTAGAACAAAATGCATGGGGTGGTTTTCTCAGCACCTTCACGCGGCTGAATCGCCAAATTGAAGAAGACCTGCAAGAGAATGGAGGAATTTCACATGTAGAATTTGAGATTCTTTTGCGCTTGTTCTGGGAGCAAAACAACCGTTTACGCATCCAGGATTTAGCAGCTCAAAGCATTCTGACCCAAAGCGGGACAAGCAGGGCTATTGAGCGCTTACAAAAGGCAGGTTTGGTCGTCCGTGAAGCAGCCAGCGAGGATCGGCGTGGTGCATACGCGGTAATGACCGCTGCCGGAGTTGAACGCTTTCGTCTTGTGATGGAAAAACATATTGATTTTGTGAAAGCGCATTTTCTAAGTTATTTTACCGACCCGGAATTGGAGCAAATGGCGGGCTTCTGGAAACAGTTGGATGAAAATGAAAACGCAGCCTGCCGGGAAAATGAAAAAACAGGAATTATTTCACGAAAAACAGGATAAACTCATTTTGTGATGTGAATTTTCCTGAAGCCATTAAGCATCTAAGCTTTACTTATTGCTCAGGCAGGGCTGGATATGATGTACACCTTCCAAAGAATTTTTGGATAGGTCTTGAGAATTCTCTCGTTTAAACGAAACAAGGAGTTGAATTATGTCAAAAGGAAGACTCGAAGCTTTCACAGATGGAGTAATTGCAATCATCATAACCATCATGGTATTGGAATTAAAGGTGCCCGATGGATTCGAATTCAATTCTTTGCTCCCTGTGATTCCTAAACTATTGATCTATCTGCTGAGTTTTGTTTTTGTGGGAATTTACTGGATGAACCATCATCACATGATACATACAGTCCAAAAAGTTACGGGTGGAATCCTGTGGGCTAATCTCAGCCTTTTGTTCTGGCTTTCGCTTTTTCCTTTCGCTGCCCGTTGGATGGGAGAAAATCTGCTTCGCCCGCTTCCTTCAGCAGCGTACGGAATGATTCTCTTTTTGTCTGGAATGTCATATCTCATACTGCAGAAAAGCATAATCGCGTCTGATGGAGATAATTCCCCGCTGAAAAAAGCCATTGGAAATGATTGGAAAGGGAAGGTTACTTCTCTTTTGATCATTCTTGGGGTAATCTTCTCTTTTTTTCAGGCTGTTCTGTCCATTATTATTTATGTATTAATCACCATTATCTGGATGATACCTGACAGAAGAATTGAAAAGGTTCTGAGTTCAGAAAGTATGCCGGAAAAAAGTTAGAACTAATCTGTTGGGAAGCCGTAACCATAGCAATGCAATAAAAAAAACTCACACTGGTCTTCGGGTGATCGCGTTCCGAGTTTTTTGAGATCCGTTTATATCTGGATTCAGCAAGCAGCAAAGGAAACCCTGGCACCTAAGCGCTAAGGGCAAATTTCCGAACGCAAACCGTTGGTCGGCTTCGCCCATTCGAGCCGTAAAACTATTTCTTCGATCCTTGTTGGTGCAGGCTTTGCAGCTTTGTTGATGCCGAATGCCTTCAAGGATGTCGAGTTGGTAATTTTCATCATTGTGTTTGAACTTGCTAAACCCATCACATCAAACAACGTCTTAATCAAAAAGTGAAAAAAATGGAATACCCAGAATTGGCAAAATACAATAGAGCTGTTTTTGATCGCCGAAGGGATCGTTTGTTTGATCATTGTCCTAATGTTCACAGGGTTCAAACAGCATCTCCGGAAAACCGCGAAACACTGTATTTTGAAAAGTCCGTAAATTGTCAATGGAGAATCGAAAAATCATGAGTAAAAACCGTCTTGAAGCATTCAGCGATGGTGTGTTCGCCATCATCCTTACTATTCTAGTACTTGAACTGAAAGTGCCCGAATTGAGAGACAGCACCTTTGCTGTCTTTCTTGATGGGATGAAAATGCTTGCGCCTAAATTTATCAGTTTCATTTTCAGTTTCTTTATCATCGCTATCTTCTGGGTGAACCATCATCACATTCTCCATAAAGTTCAAAAAGTAGACTCGTTATTTCTGTGGCTGAATGTAGCACTGCTATTCTCAGCTTGTCTATTCCCATTTATAACCGCCTTTATCGGCGACTATCCAGCCAACCCGTATGTGGTGGCCTTGTATCCTTTGAATATGGCGTTATCTGCGTTGATCTTAGGGAAATTTTGGAAATATGCATTTGTAGACACGGACATTGCTCCAAATAAATTTACAAGTGAAGAAAAGAAAAAACGCATTAATCAGGACAAGTTTGCGGTCATCATTAACCTGGCATCAGCGGCGCTTGCGTTCCTGTGGGTCCCGATCACATTGGCACAGATTATGATCATGCCGTTTATGTTTGTTATTCCTGAATTGTCATCCGGCATGAAAGATGAAGAAGAATGAGTAAGCAATTTATTCTCAGAAATGATGTCAGCAGGTGAATTGAATTTAAATCGGGCTGGCTGTTGCAAGAATGGTTCACAGATTCCATCCCTGTAAACTAACGAAGGAAGGCCGAAAATTCTGAGAAGAGTATAAAAGGACCCGATTGGAATATGCCGCTTGGATTTTCTGATCGCCAATTTGAAAGACCGCAAATTCTAATTGTCCAAATCTTGATTTTCCAGATAGATTTAAAAAGCGAATTCAAACAAACTCGTTCGTAATTTGGTTTTTACGAATCAATATGTCCCTGCAGTTAGATCGGAAGAGCGTCGTGTAGGGAAAGAGTGTTCAGAGCCGTGTCGA
>CAZBRI010000397.1:0-3400 GCA_964494055.1 uncultured Anaerolinea sp. | reverse complement strand
GGCTTCGCTGGAAGATCATTTATAAAGGCGAAGAATTTTATATCAATGTTGATACTGTCGAACGACCCGACCTTGGATATTTCCTGGAAATTAAAAGCCGGACCTGGAGCATGAATGACGCAGAAAGGAAAGCAATTCTTGCTGGAGAACTGGTTGATTTTCTAGGCGCATCAAAAGGTAAACATATTACTGAAGATTATTTTGATATGCTGAAATAATACACTCAAAGTTTTTATCTGCTCTATTTCCAGTGTATGAATTATTAATTTGTGGAAATAGAGCAGTTTTTTTAATTACATCCATTGGCTAGATGCTGATCAAAAGTTTCTGAAAAATTGTGCAAGCCTGAACCATCACATTTAGCACGAAAATAGAGAAATGAAGTTTGGGCGGGGTTTGCTACTGCCCGCAATGCGCTCAACCCGGGGCTGCAAATCGGCCCCGGCGGCAAACCAAAATTGAGATAAGTGTTATAAGTTGAATCGAATGCAAGATCAGCCTGCGTCAGAGGGACTTTCCACCAGCTTTTTTGTTCAGAATCATAACCTATTGAATATTGAATGGTCGGATCAGTTTCAAGCCGCATGCCGGACATCAGTCTGTTCAAAAAAACCGAAGCAATTTGCGGCTGCTCACTTGCTGCAACAGCTTCTCTCTGGACGATGGAGGCAAGCGTAACAGCCTGATAAACATTAAGATTTTGGGCTGCAAAACCAGCTCTTATTTCTGGTGAAAGCGCCAGAGCTGCCTGATTCATCAATAATGTAACCAGGTCTTTTGCAGAAATTTCTCTCGGAACAGTATATTCTCCAGGGAATAAAAAGCCTTCAGCCGTCGTGCCTTCGTCTAAAAAATCAAAATTGACAGCGGGTTTATTCACTGCTTCCATGAATTGTTCTTTAGTAATATTTAAACCGGAGGTTGGCATGGCATTAGCGACTTCCTCCAACCGCCATCCAGGAAGTACGACAAATTTTAACCGGGTAGGTGTGGGATCCTGCAGCTTCAGAGCGATTTGTATCGGAGTCAAAGCAGGGCTGATCTGAAATTCACCCATTTGCAGCTTTGTATCTGCCCCTGAATAAATAAGATAAGCTACAAATGCATCAGCGCTTTGAATATAACCTGCCTGCTGAAGATTTATTGCAACAGTCAATGCCCCATCCCCTTCTGAGATGATAAAGCTGCCTTCCAGTCCGGATGGTTCTGCAGGCATCGTTAGTAATCCGTCATACCAAAGAATCTGTCCAGAGTATTGCAATTTTTGTATCGCAGATAATTTTTCCGAGATTGGACCGGCAGATTGCTGTGCGAGCGATAGGATAAAGAAATATGATCCAATCAGGAAGACCAGAATAATAAAAGGTATGATAAAACAACCTATTGAAAAGTACGGTGCATGTCGTCTTCTATTTCTTCGATTATTTGTCATAATGATCTGTTTGTATGTCCAGGAAATTCTGAAGTAACACAGCCGCTGCGACGTCATCAAGGTGACCGGAACGTTTTTTTCTCGGTGCTCCAGAGGCTATTCTTACTGCTCTCGCATCCTGGGTTGTAAAACTTTCATCCCACAATTCCACAGGAATATCTATCTGTATACTGAGTAATTCTGAAAAATTTATCGCCTGCCGGCCTGCACGATTCGGATCTCCATTTTCATCATATGAAACACCGACGATAATTTTTTTTACTTCCAATTCCATTGCTTTTTGAGCCACAAGACCGGCATCTACCATTTTTGAAATATGTGACAAGGTTTCCAGGGGCCGCGCCAGGGTTCCAGTTTCATCACTGATAGCTAAACCTATTTGCTTAATACCATGATCTACGGCTAGTATTTTCATTCCAATGAGGCATGCCTATGCGAAATAATATCTATTGAATTTATCGGATAATTTGAAACCAATATTTTTCTCTGGCCCGTTACAAACAATGGCCAAACAACGGCTATGCAAACTTTTGCAAAACCGGCTAAAACGATCTGTAAAATAACAGTGTTTACTTGTTTGCAAAATATTGCTTCATCGGCTCCCAATAATTATCAATCCAGCCTTGAGTGAACTCTTCTTCAGTTCCATCCGGCAGTTTCTCATGAATAAATTGCAGTTGAGTACCGGTTGGGATGGGAGTAAGAATAAAAGTAATTATTGAATATTGACCTTCTTCCCAGTCAACTGCCTTCCAGGTTTGAACAATCTTTTTATCCGGAACCAGTTCAATGTTCTTGCCGGTGATATATCCATCGTAAGCAGAATATTCCCCGCCTACCACCCGGCTCATTATCACTTCACTGTTGGTGAACGTTGAATGACGATCTGAATCCATGATCGTTTCGTATACTTCATGCGGAGCTGCTATAAAGGTTACCGTTTGCTCAATTCGATTTTTCATTCTGCATCGGATAATTTTCTACCATTAAAAATAAATTCTATGTTATGCCAAATTCAAGATTGCGTTTACACCCATCTCAGCCAATTCAATATCTTCATGCTCCGGTAATCCGCTGACGCCTACCGATCCAACAACTTCATTGTTAATTCTTACGGGTAATCCCCCGCCCCATCCAACAATTTTTGGATCGCCATAATAAGAGATGTCATAACCTGTTTCCGGGTTTCGGGAAGAAACTCCAATTTGCTTGGAAGGTTTTCTATCCCTGGAAGCAGTGTATGCTTTATTGGCTGCGATTTGTATCGATGTATAAGGTGCGCCGTCTACCCGAAGAAGGGCAATCAAGTCACCATGATTATCGGTGACAGCAATCACGGCAGCCTTGCCTCTTTTTAACAATTCGTCTTTTATAATCTCAACTGCGGCTTGCGCTTCTTTGTGACCTAATGACAATGAATTGATCATGTTTCTCCTGGAAAAATAAAAAATTTTTATTACCTGTTTTCAACTTCACAAAACGTGTTTATCTTAGCCTAAAATGTTACGATTCAGCGCACAACTTTCTTAATTGCGCTTCATTCAGGATCGGAACGCCCAGGGATACAGCTTTCTCATGTTTTGAACCCGGGTTTTCGCCCAACACTAAATAACTAGTTTTTTTACTGACAGAATCAGTCACTTTTCCACCAAATGCTTCTATGAGATCTTTAGCTTCATCCCTTGAGAGAGCTGGCAATGTTCCCGTGATCACGAAAGTCAGCCCGGTCAAATGTGCCGGTTTGCTGCTTTCTGATGGGGTACTACCTGTCGGCCAGACTCCGGCGGTTTTTAATTTTTTCAGAATATCAATATTCCGATCAACCTCAAACCATTCTCTGACTGCCTCTGCAATGTTGGGTCCAATACCTTCAATCGATTGAAGATCAGTCAAGGCCGCCTGGGATAGTACTTGCAAAGAACTAAAATGAGCAGCAAGATCTTTTGCAATTGTTTCACCGACCCCTCT
>CAZBRI010000396.1:0-3403 GCA_964494055.1 uncultured Anaerolinea sp. | reverse complement strand
AAGAAGTGACGCTGAGAGGAGGGTTCGAGCGCCGTCCGGATATTGTGCTGTATATCAACGGCATCGCCATCGGCGTGCTGGAGCTGAAGCGCAGCAAGGTCAGCATCGGGGACGGCATCCGGCAGAACCTGTCCAACCAGCTGCCGGGGTTCAATGAGTGGTTTTTCAGCACGGTGCAGTTCATTTTTGCAGGCAACGACAGCGAAGGGCTGAAATACGGCTCGATCAAGACCGAAGAGAAATATTTCCTGAAGTGGAAGGAAGACGAACAGGAAAACAGCCGTTTCAAGCTGGATAAATACCTGCTCAAGCTGTGCGATAAGGTCCGGCTGCTGGAACTGATTCACGATTTTGTGTTGTTCGATGGCGGGATAAAGAAGCTGCCGCGCGCACACCAGTATTTCGGGATCAAGGCGGCCCAGCAGCGCGTTGCTGAAAAGCGCAGCGGGATCATCTGGCACACGCAGGGCAGCGGCAAAAGCATTGTGATGGTTTTACTGGCGAAGTGGATACTGGAGAACAACCCGAACGCGCGGGTGGCGATCATCACCGACCGGGACGAACTGGACAAACAGATCGAACGGGTCTTCACTGAAGCAGGCGAAACAATCAGGCGCACGAGCAGCGGACGCGACCTGATGAGTCAGCTTGGGCAGGCTGCGCCGCGCCTGCTTTGTTCGCTGGTGCATAAGTTTGGCAGGCAGGGTGTGGATGATTTTGAGGCGTTCATCCGCGATCTGGGTGCGCAGCCCAGCCCGGCAGTCGGTGAGATATTTGTGTTTGTGGATGAGTGCCATCGCACACAGAGCGGCAAGCTCAACAGGGTCATGAAGGCACTGCTGCCCAATGCAATCTTCATCGGGTTCACGGGCACACCGCTGCTGTTAAAGGATAAACAGACCAGCCTGGAAGTGTTTGGCGGCGGCACCTACATCCATACCTACAAGTTTAGCGAAGGTGTTGAAGACGGGGTGGTGCTGGACCTGGTCTATGAAGCACGGGATATTAATCAGCGCCTGGCAAGCCAGGAGGCGGTGGATACCTGGTTCGAGACGATTTCAAGGGGCCTGAACGAATGGCAGAAGGATGAACTAAAAAAACAATGGGGCACGATGCAAAGCGTGCTGAGTTCGGAAGGCAGGATGAAGCGCGTCATCCAGGACATTACCCTGGATTTTATGCGCAAGCGGCGGCTGAGCGACGGACGCGGGAACGCGATCCTGGTGGCAAGCAGCATCTACGAAGCCTGCAAGTATTACAAACACTTCCAAAGCACCACTTTCAATAACAAATGCGCGGTGGTGACTTCATACAACCCGATGCCAGGACATGTGACCCTGGAGGAAACCGGAGCAAACAGCGAAACAGACAGGCAGTTTATTTTCAATACGTATAACGAACTGCTCGTGAATGTGGAAGCCAAACCGGGCAAGACCAAAACCGAAACCTATGAGGATAATGCCAAGGCGTTGTTCGTAAAAGAACCCAACAATATGAAGCTGCTGGTGGTGGTAGATAAACTGCTGACCGGCTTCGATGCGCCGCCCTGCACCTACCTGTACATCGACAAACCGATGCAGGATCACGGGCTGTTCCAGGCTATCTGCAGGGTTAACCGGCTGGATGGGGAAGACAAGGACTTTGGCTACATCGTGGACTACAAAAACTTGCTGCCGAAGGTTGAAAACGCGATCTCGGTCTATTCCTCGGAATTGGATCACAGCGCGGGCGGCGTTGAACCGGAAGTCATGCTGAAAGAGCGGCTGAAAATTGCCAGGGAGCGGCTGGACAACGCGCTGGAAAAGGTGTTCCTGCTATGCGAGCCGGTGGAAGAGCCGCGCGGCGATCTGGAATACATTCATTATTTCTGCGGCAATTCGGAAATCGCCAGCGACCTGGAAGAACACGAACCACAGCGCATGGCGCTTTATAAGGCAACCGTGGCGCTGGCACGCGCTTACGCAAACATCTCTGATGAAATGGAACCGGCTGGCTACAGCCCGGCGGATATCACGCGCATAAAAAGTTACATTGACCAGTACATGGCGCTGCGGGCGATCATTCGCAATGCCAGCGGCGAAACATTGGATCTGAAGGCTTACGAAGCCGAAATGCGCTACTTGATCGATAATTACATCGAGGCCGACCCGGCCAAAAAAATTACGGACTTTGGCGGGATGGGACTGCTTGAACTGATTGCCAAAACGGGTATTGGTGAGGCTGTCCGGTCAATCGACGCGCAAGGCGTCAGCCGCGATGGTGTGGCTGAAACAATTGAAAACAATGTGCGCAGGACCATCATCCGCGAAAGCCTGAACGACCCGGCCTTTTACGATAGCATGTCCGCGCTCCTGGACGAGATCATCGCAAAGCGAAAACAGAAAGCCATTGAATACGAAGAATATCTTAAACAACTGGAAGAAATTGCCAACAATGTCCAGACCGGGCACTCGGATGACACTCCGGCCAGCCTGGACACTCCCGGCAAGCGCGCGCTTTACAACAACCTGGGGCAGGACGAAGAACTGGCCATAAAGATTGACGGGACGGTCAAGCAAGTACGCCCTGCCAACTGGCGAGGCGTGCAGGCGCGTGAGAACGTCATCAAGAAGGCCATTTATTATGAACTGCGGGATGCCGACCGCGTCGAAAGCATTTTTAAGGTCCTGGAAGCTCAAAAAGAATATTGATGGAAACTTTGCAGATCGAAATCGGCGAGATGGCAGTGGATGTGGTTTTCAAGAATATCAAGAACGTCCACCTGAGCGTCTACCCGCCCAATGGCAGGGTGCGCATCGCTGCGCCAGAACGTATGAAGATCGATACGATCCGGGTCTATGTCATTTCCAGGTTGGACTGGATCAAGAAGCAGCAGCAAAAGCTGGCGCAGCAGTTGCGTGAGGGTGAACGCGAATACGTTAACCGCGAAGACGCTTTCGCCTGGGGTCACCGTTACCTGTTGAAAGTGGATGAGCTGGATGGCAAACCGGGTGTGATGCTGCAGCACACTCAAATGGTCTTGACCGTGCGCCCGGGTGCCAGCGCAGAAAAGCGCCAGGCGCTGATGGCGGAATGGTACCGGCAGGAGATCAGAAACGAGATGGCGGCGATGATCGCCAAATGGGAGCCGCTTCTGGGGGTCAAGGCCAGCAAGTGGTTTATTCAACGCATGAAGACCCGCTGGGGCAGCTGCAACCCCAATACCGGAAACATTCGTCTCAACAGCGAACTGGCCCGTAAACCACGTGAATGTCTGGAATATGTGATCCTGCACGAACTCGTGCACCTGATCGAGCCATCCCATAATGAGCACTTCCAGGTACTGATGAATAAGTCCATGCCGTTGTGGAGGAATGTTAGATCGGAAGAGCACACGTCTGAACTCCAGTCACCTGAAGCTATC
>CAZBRI010000395.1:0-3411 GCA_964494055.1 uncultured Anaerolinea sp. | reverse complement strand
TACGAGATAGCTTCAGGTGACTGGGTTCAGACGTGTGCTCTTCCGATCTGTTCCAGCCAAAAAAAATTATGCATGACAAAATCGCCAGTGAACATCCCGCCTTCTGGTCCCGATTTTGGCGCGCGGTCAAACCAAAGTCGAATAATGGCATTCCTCAAACTTCGTGGAAAGTACAGGTCGTTTTCACCAAAACTGTTATTTACCAGGGAAGATGCTGCACCAGCATCCACAGCTGTAATAATGTGATCAGCAGTGAAAACCTCATCATTAAGATGTACACGCCATTTACCGGATAAATGGGCTGCTTCCGAATTATCCGCAATTTCGATCTGCTCCAGCTTAACTACTTTTTTCCCTAGCAGAATTTCACCGCCTAATTCGATGATCCGGTTGGCAAGCGGTTCACATACAGCAGTACCGCCATCCTGGGGCAGGTATGAAAATGACCAGGTATCCCGTCTGAGGGTTGTGTAAAATCGTAAGAACGCCAGGAAACCAGCCAGCGGTATCTCGTCTGAATGAGTTGAAAGCCCGTTGCGTGCCAGTCCTGTAAAAAAGGCTCTCAAAGCAGGTGACCAGTCACGAATATAATCGCCCAGCATATGCCCGTCCATTGGCTGGTCTTCCGCAAAAGGGTCAACCCCGAGTGACATGATCAACAATGACCAGGTATGAAACAGCTTTAGCCAGTCACGTACGTCTATGCTCAAAAAAAAACTTGGCCGCAGAAAAAGTTGGAAATAATGCAGAGGAGCAGGGAAAATGCTGTGCCGGATCGCATTTCCAATGGCTGCTTTTCGTATGTGGTTATTTTCTTTGTGTATCCACAGTTCATCCCTTGCCGGAACAAAAACCGGCCGGATCTGGTTTCTCGCCAGCATGGCTTGAAAATTCCTGTAAGGTGACCAGATACCATGCACCCCGTGTTCAGCCCGAAACTTCCACCCATTCACATCGATCCAGTCACCGCCAGAGAGCCGCCCTCCGATATATTTCTCGTCAGCCTCCAGGACAAGGGGTTTGATGCCGCGCTCAGCCAGGTGCAATGCAGCACTCAGTCCAGCGGCACCTCCGCCAATGATGATCGTGTCGTAATGGTTTTCAATTTTCATGATTTATATTCTTTGCGTGTAGGTTTTGTTTAGCTGACGATAATTAGTCAAGGAGTGTTCAGGATTACCCGGGGGAGTAGGTGGATAAATTCCCTCTTCGGCTGTGTTTGTATGTGAACCATTCGTGTATCAAAGATGCTGGTTTGGTTTGCATTAAGGAAGGTTCGGCATAACATTGTTGAAAGCAGCTGTGACAGGTTCTCGGAGGTTGTCCATATCTTTGCAATGCTGCTTTCCAGGCTTCGTCCCAGCTGTTATGGTCCAGGAGATTGATGGCCCGGCCGCCCTGACCATTCTCAGCTTTCTCAAGCGGTCTGCACGGGTAAGCAAGATCGCCGTTGGTGTAGATCCTTGGAGTGAGTGTAGGCAGGCAGTCATATGGATGAAAATTCAATAATGAATTGTAATATTCTTCACTGCCAAAAACAGGCCCGCCTTGTTTTTTTTCGATGATGATCTTTTGAATAAATTCTTTATAACCTGGGTCTGTGATAAGCTCATATTTGGGCCAATTATTTACGGCCTGCGGTGAGAAAGAGATCAATATATTTTTCTCTTCACAAAAATTCAACAGCGCGTGAGCGTGTTCTATGGTTTCAGGTGTCAGAACTGTATTAATGATGATCATAATACCAAGTTCAGCTTGTTTTGCAGCATACAGTTCGATATTATCTAAAACTTTTTTAGCAAGGACAACGCTGCTGCCGGTTGTTTTTGCGACCTGCTCCACATTCACACTGTCCAGGCTGATGATCAATCTATCCAGGTTTTTTATCCCGGCCTCATGTTGATCGAGCATGCTGCCGTTCGTGATTAAAGATAGTTCTTTAAACCCTGCCTTCTTTTTTGAATATTCTAAAATCTCATCTATTGCAGGATGACTGAATGGCTCGCCTCCGGAAAACATGATTGATTTTGTACCCTGCCTGATAATTTCAAGTATTTTAAAAACCTTTTCTTTTACCAGCCCGTGTGAGTTGTAATTGTTTCTATGTGAACCAAAATCTTCGCAATAAGTACAATTGAAATTACACTGTTCTGTCAGGTAATAAATAGCAGAAACAGGTTCCATATGCCGGTTGGATCGTAAAAGCCGGATGAGATTACGCGAACTTGTAAACATGTGACGATTATACACTGCGATTGATGCCTGCCATTTGTTCACAAGGTAATATCGCGTTTATAATCAAACCATGATTTATGTTCTAGTTGTGGTCAATATACCATCCATCAGCGGGGAATATGATTATCATCTCCCGGTTGAATTAGAAAACCTTGTCTCGATCGGCCACCTGGTGAGTATTCCGTTCGGTAATAAGATCGTTCAAGGCGTTGTTTCGGAACTGCTCAGTCAGCCCGGGGTTTCCCAGACAAAAGCCGTCATCGAATTGATTGATCCTTATCCAGTGCTCACCCCGGGGCAGCTGCAATTTGCCCGCATCCTGGCAGATCAAACACTCAATACCCTTGCAGCTGCCATCGATCTGATGCTGCCAGGCGGTCTATCCCAGCATGCAGATACGATATACACCCTGGAAGAAAAATACCGTCAAGATCACAATTTATTGAATAGCCTTAAATTGTCAATTGTCCCAAAACGCCTGGTAGATTTACTGCTCCTGCGTGGTTCTTTACGAGGGAGGCAGATTGACCGTCATTTTCAGCGCGTTGAGTGGCGCAGATCAGCCCAAACGCTGCAGCGTCAGGGTGTCCTGCGTTCGCAGTCTATCCTGCCCCCGCCTTCAGTCCGGCCAAAGTATATCCTTACAGCTCAGCTTGCAGTAACCCCTCAGGAGGCGGATGCCGTAATGCACAGTCTGGGGAAGACCGCTGCCACCCTTGAACGACGCCAAAGAGCACTCCGCTTCCTGGTCAATGAACCTGATGCAGTCACCGTAAACTGGGTTTATGCCGAATCCGGTTGTAATCTAGCAGATCTGCAGGAGCTGGCAGAACGAGAATTGATCGTTCTCCTCGAATGTGAAATATTCAGAGACCCTTTAAGGAAATATGATTCGCACGATCAGGCGCAATCGGAGCCCAAAAAAGGTTTTTACAAATCCACTCCGGCGCAAGAAACCGCACTGAATGCCATTTTAAATGCTTTCACCGAACAAAATCAGTCCGCTTCGGTCAAGCACGAACCTTTTTTGTTATATGGCGTAACAGGTTCCGGGAAAACTGAGATTTATCTTCAGGCTGCTGCTGAAGCACTCAGGTTGAAGAAAACTGTGATCATTATGGTTCCTGAGATCGCGATCACACCTCAGATTGTCAGGCGATTCCTCTCCCATTTTCC
>CAZBRI010000394.1:0-3430 GCA_964494055.1 uncultured Anaerolinea sp. | reverse complement strand
ATTCACGAATATCAGCAACTTCCACATTAGGCTTCCTTCCGGCGTCAAGTACCACGCCCTGGTGTTGATGGTTCACGTCATCCAGCTGCTGCAGTGGAACCCTTTCAACGGGGACCCTCCGGTCTTTTGCCAAGGAAAGAATCTCTGCTAGCCTGCCTTTTTCCTGGCTGCTATCGGCTACCAGGAGTCGAATGGATTGACGGCGTTTTGCCTTCAAGGTTTCGTATACTGCATTACGGGAGTAAATGTTTTCTTTCATAAGTAGCCAAAGTATATCATTCCAGAGTACAACAGGCAGCGGGAAATTATTCAAAGTTATGTCTCCATCAAGAATTCACACTCAATTCACAGGCTGCTCCTATACTAAAAAAAGATCTCAATTGAGATCAAAAAAATTAATGGAGAAAAAAATGAAAAAACATGTTTTATTTCGAATTATCTCTGCCGTCGTTCTGATAGCAGCTTTGGCAGGGATCGCTGGTTTTGCATTCAATGCCGGGATGACACGCGGATTGGCATTAAATCCACAATCTGCAGCCATTCTGGAACAAGGCTGTCCCGGTTTAGAATTTGGTTACGGTTACCGGCCGCATATGTTTCCAGGTGCTTTCCTGCCTGGTTTGTTGTTCATGTTATTTTTGATTTTCCTGGCGATCAAAGCAGGAAGAAGAATGATGTGCGGGCCGCGTTTTGGATGGCATCACCACATGCCACATCCTGGAGCATGGGATGAACATAATAATGAAGGAAATTTTGTTCCACCGATGTTTGCTGAGATGCACCGCAGGCTGCATGAAAAAATGGACAGTGAAACGAAAACAGAATAAGTTATTCAACCTGGCAGGCCGGTCATTTCGCCGGCCTGCCGATTACTGATTAAAAAGATTTTCAAGGTTGATTGGACGTATAATTCAGGTGAAATATTTCCCATAAAAATATGAAAAAAATTCTTGTTATCGATGATGAACCAAAAATTACCCGCCTGCTTCGGGATTATCTCGAAGGCGCGGGTTTTGAAGTAATTACTGCCAGTGATGGGAAAAATGGTCTTTCATCTGCCCGGGTGGAAAAACCGGATCTGATTATTTTAGATCTTGGACTGCCGGGGATGGATGGGCTGGATGTTACACGGGAATTTCGCAAGCTTTCTAACACCCCGATCATCATGCTTACTGCGCGTTCGGAGGAAACAGATAAACTCATCGGGCTTGAACTCGGTGCAGATGACTATATCACCAAACCATTCAGCCCCAGGGAGCTTGTTGCCCGTGTCAGGGTGGCGTTTCGCCGCCTGGAGGCATTTTCACAGACTAACCTCGAGGTTATTCGTGCTTCTGACCTGGAGCTGGATGTTCCCCGGTTGAAGGTGTTTGCAGCCGGCAAAATTGTCGAAGAATTAACAGCTTCAGAATTTTCTCTATTGGCTTTAATGGCGCGATCTCCCGGCAGGGTATACACCCGGGCGCAGCTGCTTGATGCCCTGCACGGTGTGGCTTTTGAATCCTATGAGCGTGCCATTGATGCCCACATCAAAAACATTCGTCATAAAATTGAACCCATACCCGCGCAGCCTCGTTATATTCTGACAGTTTACGGGCTTGGTTATAAATTCACGGACCTATAAAAATGCACAGACATAAACATACCTTCCCGGAACGCCCAGCCTGGTGGCCGGAGAACGAAGCCTGGCCTCCGGTGGGGAATTATATGCGGAGAAATCATTTTTTCAAACGCATGGGCTGCATGTTTTCTTTTGTAACCGTTCTGGGTCTGTTGATGCTCTCTGGAACGATCCTTTGGGCAGCCGGTTTATCAGGATTTATTGACCTGAACATACTTGGTGCTTTAAAAATTTGGGTGATTATTCTCGGTTTTGGACTTCAGCTTTTTTTTGCGGCTGCTCTTGTGATGAGCTTTTTGCTTCTTCGACGCGTATTTAATCCGCTGGATGATCTTCTGGAGGCGGCTGAAAAGATCAGCCGGGGAGATCTGACGGGTCATATTCCAGAACGAGGATCTCCAGAAATGCGTTCCCTTGTCCGCGCATTCAATCAAATGACTAAGAGACTTCAGAAGGATGATGAAAGGCGGAGAAGTCTCATGGCTGATGTTTCCCATGAACTTCGAACTCCCCTCACTGTCCTGAGAGGCAATATTGAAGGCATGCTTGATGGGCTTTACCCGGCGAACGAATCATCACTGCGTACCCTGTTGGTAGAGACGGAAATAATCTCGCGTTTGATCGATGATTTACGGCTGCTTTCACTTGCAGAGAGCGGTTCGCTCCAGTTAAAAAAAGAACCTGTGAATTTATTGATGTTGATACGCGAAGTAGTGTCCACGTTTGGTTCACAGGCAGAAAGTTTACAAGTTGAGTTGATCATTGATTGTGGTGATCTTGAATCAGATTCAACCTCTCGAGAACCCTCCTTAGTGGAAATTGATCCTGTCAGAATGAGACAGGTCATTAATAATTTATTATCCAATGCTTTGCGCTATAGTCCAGCAGGCAGCCAGGTGTTGATCAAACTTAAAAAAGAGAATGATCAAATAATGATTGAAGTGATCGACGAGGGTCCTGGTATTCCCCCGGAATATCTGCCACATATTTTTGATCGTTATTACAAATCAGCAGATTCCACTGGAATGGGTCTTGGACTTTCAATTGCAAATATGCTTATGACAGCCCATGGGGGGCAAATTGAAGCTTTTTCTACTCCGGGGTCCGGAACGATCTTCAGGCTGACACTCCCTGCCAGGAACTGATTATTATTTTAATTCAGTTCCTGTTATACGATGCAGATATTTTCTATCGAATTTCAAGTTTATTTTGAATTACAAAGAACATCATACACAGCCTGGTAATTATATTTGAAGGTTGGCGGATAATTTGGATCGATTGCCAATGTCTGACATAACGGAAAACGCATATTTCCATTTCCCTTAATCTCTGATAAATATACCTTTTTTGCATCACTGATCCTGCCTGAATTTACCAAACCTTCAATGAATGGAACCCATTCGGATTGGTCAGCAGCATCCAGTTTCAACTTCATTGTTTCGTCAAATATCTTTCCAATTTCATCCCAATTACCTGTTTGTCGGGCGAGTGATGCTTTTTGATAGTAGTAGCACCAGGAGTGCGCAGGCTCCTCACCGAAGACGCGGGGTGAAGGTTCTTTTGATGCGCCGGTTGGGATGATCCGGTCAATTTTGGAATAACTGCCTACCTGCCTGACAATCAATTCGTCATTTTCAGAGTAGACCGGCAGACTGCCATCGATGATATGCATACAGGCATTATCCGATGGCAGGCTCATCAATAGCAGGTTGCCAAAATCACGGTGCAGGCGGATGTCACGGTCAAAGTTATCTCGGACAGTTTTCTTAAGAACATCATATGCAGTATCAGTGGTAAGTACTTCTGATT
>CAZBRI010000393.1:0-3450 GCA_964494055.1 uncultured Anaerolinea sp. | reverse complement strand
ATGTTGAAGTACCGCTGAGGGTGAGGGCTTTACAGGCCGTTTTATTCCGAACGGCCAGGGTGTTTCCGTCGTACATATTTTCATAATATGCCGCACAGCCCAATGCTTTTGAGTTGACCTGGTTATTAATTTCTGGAACACCGATGACCTGTCCAAATGAAGTGGGCAGGTTTGAATTGATATCCACCTGGAATATATAACCATCCGGGGCATCCGGGCAATCAGTATCTGCTTTTGGAAAAATGGAAAGATGTACGGTGCTGCGGGGGGCAATCCCGTTGTACCCGTTGCTGTTCGCTTTTGAAAGGGCAATATTAGCCAGGTCATCGTTTGTCAGGGCCGGGTTTTGTGCATAATTCATGGCGGCTGCCAGGACAGCGGCATCGGCAGCGTTTTGTGCCTGCCTGCGGTCAGCAAATGCATAACTGCCATCAATGGCGAGTGCCGTTAATGCGAAAAGCCCGGTAATGATCAGTACAATTAGTACAATCGCCTGCCCGCTTTCAGATTTGTGTGGTTTGATCACGCTAACTCCTGCATTTGTAAATTAAATAATGGAATGGGATTAATAAAAGTAACTGGTAAATTATTCAAGCCGCTCACGGGCAGGCTGAATCCACTTGAAGGATTGTATTGGAAATTCTGGCCGAAAGTTGAATATTTGGAGTTCCGATCGCAAGTGAAACAAGCGGTGTGAGAATGTGATATTCATCATTTACCTGCACATTGATGCTGCTGCCCACACTGCTTCCTGTGGATGTGATAATAATATGGTCATCAGGCAGGGCGGAAATATTGATGATGGTCGATGAGGCTGAATTCCTCACCCAGTTCCGGATTTGCGGCCGACAGGCTGTGCCCGGGTGGATCGACCCATAGGTGGCACCTTCCTGGGCTGCATCACGGATTGTGATCCAGGTTAAAAAGGCATAGCCAAAGTCAATCAGAGCCAAAAGCAGGAAAAGGATGACAGTAAAAGATAAGGTCATTTCGATCAGGCTTTGAGCTTTGTGCCCTTGGCCGGAAATTTGTTTGCCGAAGCGTAATTTTCCGCTCATTTTACACAAGATGAGAAAGACGAGATTTGAACGGTTAAGGAAATAAAATCATTGGCGGTTGTAACGACCGGGGTACCAAGCCAGTTGGTTGAATTTCGATCGGTATAATAAACATAAAAGGTCACAGATCCGCCGGCGGGAATATTCAGGTTGGAATAAGTTACGACCCTTTGGACAATCGAAATGGTGTCCGATGAGAAAGTACCGGTCGGGTAAATGGTTGTTTTCAGGAAATAACCATTTGGCAGTTCACTGGTCAGGTCCTTGTAATTCATTGTCACGTTTCCGACAGAGACTGGTGATGAAGTCGTGTTATAGATCGTTTTAACATAAACAAGCGTGTTCGGTGCAGCGGCTGCCGTGGGATTCTGAGTCGCAGTCGATGCCATTGCTGGAGGCGGAGTGGGAGAGGTGACCATCACCAGGCTGCATTGCGGTGTATTTGTAATGGTTGGTGTAAGCGATTTGGTGGGTGTAAGTGTAGCAGGCAGGGTGGCAGTCTTTGTGGGGGTTATTGACGGGGTAAAAGTTTTGGTAGGGGTCAGGGTGTTTGTGGGCGTCTAAGTTTTGGTTGGGGTTAATGTTTTTGTCGGTGTCAGTGTATTTGTTGGTGTTAAAGTTTTAGTAGGAGTCTGGGTAATGGTCGGTGTTTTGGTAATGGTCGGTGTTTGAGTAATGGTGGGGGTATTTGTGATGGTCGGGGTTTTGGTAATGGTTGGTGTGGCAGTAGCCGTTCCAGTGCTGGTGGGGGCTTTCTTGGGTGTGGATGTCGCAGGACCGGTACTGGTAGGGGTACTGGTAATGGTTGGTGTTGAAGTTATGGTAGGGGTATTGGTATTCGTATATAGGGCAGGATTTTGATTATATGGTGTTCCCGCAATATCGATAGTTCCAAGAAAAGTCCGCGAGGTGGTGGATACTATATCAAACTCCGGGATGGGAACGATCGGGACAATTGGGGAGTAATGAGAGGTGATAGTAATATTGACCCGGCTGCCGGAACCGATGGTTTCCCATTGTGCTGCCGACATACTTGCGCAGGGTCCTATCTGGGCAGTGCCTGGCCCCTGGTCATAATAAATTGAGACATCAGATGTCCCAAAAGTGGAAAGATATTTTTGTGTAACAGCCGCGTCTGTTATCCCTGCGCAATATTCATATTGCGGCATATCGTTAATTGTGCCGGTTGCCACGCCGTATCTTGCTGCCTGCCGGGTTGCGTTTAAGACACTGGCATATTCAAAAAACATATGCCCTAATTCCAATATACCCAGCAGCACTAATAATAAAATTGGTAGAACAAGGGCAAACTCAACTGCCGATTGAAAAGCACTCACAGTAAATTTCCGCATAAATCCTGGTCTCAGTTGATAAAAAAATCAAACATAGATCAATATTTGAATATGATTTCACACAATCAGGTTTTTGATAATATTCTCATCAACAAAGTATATTATTTAAAGAACATGTTATGATCAATACTAATTATCGGTAATAAATATCGATAATAATCATTAATGTGAGGTGAAACGGGTTAATTATTAATGATTAGAACGATATTGAGATAAATTAATGACTTAATAAAAACACTGATTATTTAATAAAATGCCAGGTGTGAATGATCTCGAATGACTAAGATAAATTCTGCCTGTAACAAATATTGTTTGGAAAAAATAAATGACAACCTTGAAATGTTATTCAATTTATTCTTCATCCGTACTATAATCAATGTAGTAAATTTTTACCGGTAATTTCTTCTAAAACGGCATTAATATTCAAAAACTTTAGACAGGGTTATTGAGATGGCTGAAAAAATATTAATTATTGATGATGATCTTGATACATTGCGGCTCGTCGGGCTGATGCTGCAAAAGCAGGGTTTTACAACGATCACTGCCAGTAATGGGGCTGAAGGTGTTGACCTTGCTCAATACCAGTTACCTGATCTAATTCTGCTTGATGTGATGATGCCCGGGCTGGATGGTTATGAAGTTGCACGCCGGCTTCGTGCAAAAGATGAAACCCGCGAGATTCCGATCCTGATGTTTACTGCCAAAAGCCAGCTGGAAGATAAAGTGGCTGGTTTTGAAGCAGGTGTGGATGATTACATCACCAAACCAACCCATCCCACCGAATTGCAGGCACATGTCAAAGCATTACTTTCCCGCTCTGTTAAGAAAAAGCAGTCAAAATTATCAAAAGCACCTGAGAAACCCGGTTACCTGGTGGGTGTAATGGCCGCCAGGGGCGGTCTAGGCGTGACCAGTGTTGCCCTGGATTTAGCCGCCTCTCTTGAAAAAAGGACATCCACGGACGTTATCCTGGCCGAGTTCCGCCCCGGGCTGGGGTCATTGAGTTATGACCTGGGCCTGACGGAAGTAGAAGGCCTGAC
>CAZBRI010000392.1:0-3450 GCA_964494055.1 uncultured Anaerolinea sp. | reverse complement strand
TGCCAGAATACCGCCGACTACTTTTGTCATCACGAGTTTACCGTCATGATCGAACCATTTTTGAGCAACCTTCTCGATTTTCTGGATCATAATTTCATATTCTCCTTTCCCGTTGAACATGCTGGTCCAGAGTTTACGATCCTCGCTTAAGGATGCACGTACATAATCAATAAATGGTGCAGTTTCAGGAAAAGTTAATGGATTTTCAAAAACAAGCATTTCAGTTTTTGAAAATATTCCATTGATGGTGGCGAATATATCGCCCTTAAAACGGCTAGAGCCGGGCATTGGCGGAATTGTTTGGCCGGTAGCTTCCTTGATAATATCGTAAAACATTTTTTTATTTTCTGGCAATGGGCCGGTAACAAATAACCGTCCGTCAGGTTTGAGAACGCGACAGGCTTCGGAAAATGTAAACTGGAGGTCCGATGCATAATAAATAGCAAAAGCACTTGAGACAAAATCGAAGGTGTTATCAGGAAAAGCAAATTTCTTGTTGAAGTCTAAAAAATTAAAGGTGATATTTTTGTCACCGCGCTCAGCAAGTTTTGCCCGGGCTTTATCCAATAATTCTTCAGAAAAATCGCCGCCTGTAATATCAGCTTTTCCTTTAGTATAATCACTGTAAAGAAAACATTGTTTGCCCGCCCCGCATCCAACATCCAGAATTTGATAGCTTGGCTGGGGATTAAGTACCTCGATGTTCCATTTATCAATATCCCGGGCCCCATACTTTTCATGAATATCAATACGTTTTAGTAAATCTTTGCTGGTTTCTTGATAATTAATTTGCATGAATTCTCCTTCAGTTTTGCAATTTGATAAAATTCATTAACTTTTTCATTATACCAAACCCGCTTCAATATTCATGAGATGAATATTAAAAAAATACCTGTGACAAAGGAGTAAAAAAATGGCATCTAAAGCAACCATTCAATCAGTAAAAGGTACCAGGGAATTTTATCCTGAAGAGATGGCGTTAAGAAATTATATTTATTCAAAGGTAAAACAATCAGCCCAGTTATTTGGTTACCAGGAATACGACGCACCATTTCTTGAGCCGATTGATCTTTACGCAGCAAAATCGGGAGAGGAGTTGGTGAAAGAGCAGGCTTTTGTTTTCCCGGACAGGAGCGGTGACCTGATCACACTCAGACCTGAATTAACGCCGAGTCTTGCCAGAATGATAGTGCAAAAACAAGGAGAGTTGGCATTCCCGGTACGCTGGTGGTCATTTGGACCTTTCTGGCGGTATGAAAGACCCCAACGCGGCAGAACACGGGAATTTTTTCAATGGAATGTTGATATGCTGGGGGTTAATTCTCCGGAAGCTGATGCAGAGATTATTGCAATCGGTGCGACATTCCTTAAACTCGTCGGATTGAACAGTAATAATTCAAAGATTTATGTAAATAATCGGCGTTTAATGGACAGTGAATTCGATAAGTTAGGAATTCCGCTTGAAAAAAGGATGGACGTATCCAATGCTGTAGACCGGCGCGGAAAGATGGAAAAAGATAAATGGGATGAATACGTTCTGGCACTTGGATTATCGTCAGACCAGCTTTCCGGATTAAAAGAAATTTTAAGCGATTTTGATCTTTGGAAAAAATCTGATGAACTCAAAAGACTTTTTTCAGCTTTAGAATCACTTGGTGCAGCGGATTATGTAAAATTCGACCCGAATATTATGCGGGGACTTTTATATTACACGGGAACTGTTTTCGAGGCTTTTGATGTAACCGGAAAAGTGAACAGGGCAATTTTCGGCGGGGGAAGATATGATAATCTGCTCAGGGATGTTGGCGGAGATCCTTTGTCAGGCGTTGGGTTTGCAATGGGAGATGTTGTTCTCGGGATTATCCTCAAGGAAAACGGTCTGCTCCCTGAATTCCCTGTTACGCCTGCCCCGATACTAATCACCGTGTTTGATGAAACCTTGATGAAGAATTCATTCTCGCTTGCAAATACACTAAGAGACGCTGGAATTAATGTCACTGTTTATCCTGAATCGGCAAAGTTACCAAAACAATTCAAATTTAGCGACAAAATGGGAATGAAAATAGTAATTGTGATTGGACCTGATGAAGCGGCTTCAGGCAGGGTAACTATTAAGAATCTTCAGCAGGGAAGCCAGGAAACAGTGTTAATGGCCGATGCCGTCTCAATTATCCGCAAATTACTTGATAATATGTAGGCCTGTGATATAATTTTGCGGCTGTTAAATATGGCGGCTGTAGCTCAACGGCAGAGCGCCACACTGTGGATGTGGATGTTGTGGGTTCGAAACCCATCAGCCGCCCAAAACGCCCGAAAGGGCGTTTTTTTATTAAATTGACAAATAAAAGTTGTAAAATGTTATTATTTAAGCAATGGGTTAATAACAATGAAAATTCTATTCAGCCTTACCTTCCAGATATTTTTATTTTCAAGTTTATTTGCCTGCCGCGGGATTTCAATAAGCTCACAGGATATGAATAATTTTCCAGTCGAGAATTCCTCCAAAACTGAAGTTGTTGTTACCAATACCGCAATGAAAACTGAAAATCCTGGTTCAATAAGTGGATTAAATAAATTTCCAGGATTAATTATCAATTATAAAAAGAAAGACGGACTTTGGCTTGTTGATAATCTCGGGAAAAAACAAATCTCTTCTGATGAAAGTGATAAAAACCCTGTAATTTCTCAGGATGGTTCAACCATTTTTTTTACAAGAAATAATGCCCTGTATGTTTTAGACCTGAAGACACTGTCTGAAAAAAAAATATTTGAGTCGAATGCGGCTGCACCAAATCAGTATTTCCAGAGTATTGATAATAATACGGTTTATTTTTCAACCGAGACAAATCCGGGTGTGCCAAATAATGATCTTTATCAAATTGCTACTGGTAAAGAAGATCCAGAAAACCTGATCCCAGCCGGTCAGGCCGGAGAAATTTCTCAATCGCCAGATAAAAATATTTTTGCCTTTTCACAGCCCGGGAAAATATCAGTTTTTAACCTTTCGACAGGTTTTCTGAAGGTTGTATATCAATACCCGTTAATAAATTCAACATCAAAAGAATTTTATCCACCAATAATTTGGATGAATAATAATTATGGTTTTCATACCGTCATCCCTGGTTCGGTTGGAAAACCAAATGAATTTTTATTTATTTCAAAAGAAGGAGTAACTGCAAAACTCGCAGAATTTTACTCAAATTCCTTGGCAAAAAATAATTTATTTGTGTCACCGGATGGTTCACGGGTAGTTTACTTTAAGGATAAATCTGGCCTTACAGAAATTCGAATGATAGATGCGAGCACCGCTGATCAAGCAATTTCTCAATTTGAAAGGGATAAAATTGGGGTAGAAGGCTGGCTGCCCGATTCACTTAGTGTATTATATTGGAAAAGTTCCCCAGAATTTTTATACTTATACAATAACAATCGAGAAAATACATTCCCAAT
>CAZBRI010000391.1:0-3458 GCA_964494055.1 uncultured Anaerolinea sp. | reverse complement strand
ATCTGCAGGAACCTTTGCGCATGGTCTCAAGCTACATGCAGCTGCTGGAAAAAAGGTATAAGGGGAAACTGGATACCAACGCAGACGAATTCATCGGATTCGCTGTGGATGGCGCGGTGCGCATGCAGAAATTGATCAACGACCTGCTCAGCTTTTCACGGGTGGGTACCCGCGGCAAGTCGCTCGTGCCTGTCTCCTGCCAGGAAGCCTTTGACCTGACTATTCACAACCTCAAGCTGACTATTGAAGAACAGCATGCAGTTGTGACCTCGGATAAACTGCCGGATATCAAGGGTGATTCGACCCAGCTGGTACAGCTGTTCCAGAACCTGGCTGCGAATGCCATCAAATTCCACGGCAAGCAGCCGCCCGTCATCCATCTTTCAGTGACCGATCTGCTGACAGAATGGGAATTTGCCATGACGGATAACGGGATCGGAATTGACCCGAAGCATTTCAACCGTGTCTTTGTCCTTTTCCAGCGCCTGCATGAACGGTCTGCCTACCCCGGCACCGGCATCGGCCTGGCGATCTGCAAAAAGATCGTGCAGCGTCACGGCGGCCGCATCTGGGTTGAATCTGAAATCGGCAAAGGTACAACCTTCTTCTTTACCTTTCCGAAGCTGTAAACGGGCAGCTAAAACGCGGTAACAATATTTTCGAAAATTATATCGCCCTGTGTAAGGCAGGGTGTTTATTACCGCAGAGTGCGCAGAGAACGCCGGGAAGAATGGTTTTCGCCGGGATGATGGCAGGTTTTCTATAAAAGATAAATTTCGATTTTTGACACTGCCATTACCAGCGGAATAAATACTTTTCATCAGGCTGCAAGAATAAAATTAACATAAAAAATTACCCGCACGCTCTATAAAGCAATTTACTGGAATATAATTATTTACCATCCGGAACCCTTGATGACAGAATCTACTCCGCTCACCATTTTACTGATAGAGGATAACCCTGGCGATGCACGCCTGGTGATGGAAGCCCTGTCAGAACCCTGGGACAACCAGCCGGTAGAAATATTATCCGCCGGCAGCCTGTCCGCAGGATTGGATTTTATGAAAAGCCGGCAGATCAACGCCATCCTGCTTGATCTCAGCCTGCCGGATTCCAGCGGGGAAGAAACATTTCACCAGATCTTTGAAGCGGGCCGTTACACACCCATCATCCTGCTGACCGGTATGCAGGATGATGAACTCGTTCAGAACCTGATCCGTGCCGGCGCCCAGGATTACATGCAAAAAGGCGAAATGGATGAGAAGACGCTCAGGCGCTCCATCCGGTACGCCATGCAGCGAAAAGTCTCAGAAGACAACCTGCGGGCCAGCGAAGAACGTTTCCGGCTGCTGATCGAACAGGCTTCAGACGGTATTTTCACCACCGACCTGGAAGGCCGTATACTGGATGTCAACCGCGCCGGCTGTGCCATGGTTGGTTATACCCGCGAAGAATTGTTACAGCTGAAAATGAGTGACCTGGAATTAGGGGATCCTGCTGCCCGAAGACAGGCTGTTGCCGCTGACCTGGATTCAGGAAAAACGTTCCTGATGTCCTATGAATTCCGGCACAAAGATGGACACCCGGTGCCGGTGGAGATCAGTGCAAAAACACTGCCGGACGGCCGGCGGCAGGGGATTGTCAGGGATATCACAGCCCGGAGGCAGGCAGAAGAAGCCCTCAACCAGAGCAATGAATTTAACCAGATCCTGATCCAGACCCTGCCATTTATGATGGAGATCGTGGATGAAGATGGAAATATCATTTTTGTCAGCCCGGGTAGTTCTCAATCCCTGGAAACCAGCCTCATAGGAAAACGCTGCTGGGACCTGCACAAAGATGATAAAACACAATGCGAAAACTGCCCGCTTAAATTTCCCATACAAATTGGTAAAACCAATGTGACTCAAATAAAGGGCATTCACGGCGGCCGGACGTATGAGGTAGCCCATACCGGTCTGATTTACCAGGGTAGACGAGCATTGCTGGAGGTCTTCCAGGATATTACAGAACGAAAATTGCTGGAAGAGAAGCTGGAGACCAGCCTGCAGCAGCTGCGCTTCCATGATGAAAACTCACCCCTAGCGGTGATCGAATTTGACAGGAATTTCTGCGTTCAGCACTGGACAGGCCGGGCAGAGCAGATCTTCGGCTGGCGGGCAGATGAAGTGATGGGGACCAGCATCGACCGCATGCCCTGGAACCCGCCCGGGGAAGCCCAATCCATTGAATTATTTTTTAATGACATCGTGCGTTTTGGATTCAACAGCCGCACGCTTAATTCGCGCAGCCTGAACAAGAATGGCAGCCTGGTGGACTGCGAATGGTACCTTTCGGCCCAGCTGGATGCAGACGGGAACCCGGTCTCCATCCAGGCGCTGGTGCTGGATGTCACTGAACGTAACAAAGCCGAACTTTCCCTGCGCGAAAGCGAAGCCTTTGGGCAGGCAATCCTTTACAACTCGCCGATCGGTATCTCAGTCCTGGACCGGTCCGGATTCATCATCACATACAATGATGCATGGAAAAAGATCTGGGCTTTTAATGATGAAGATGTGCTGGACCAGCTGGTAAGTGATACCAACAACCTGCGGTTTGCCGCTGACGCAGAATATATCAAACCCTTTCAGCAGGAACTTGAAAAAATATACAAGATCGGCGGAACCCTGCACCTGCCTGAATTGAAAGTGCCGGTTCCCAGGCCGGGTGCCGCTGAATGGATCTCGCAGCATTTTTATGCCCTGCTGGATGATCAGTTTGAGGTCAACAAGGTGGTCGTTCTGACCGAGGATATTACAGAACGGAAGAAAGCAGAACTCGCCCTGTTGAAAGCCAACGCCTCGCTTGAGCAAAGGGTGATCGACCGTACCTTCGATCTGCGCACCGCCAACGTGGAGCTGCAAAAAGCTGCCCGCATGAAAGATGAATTCCTGGCGAGCATGAGCCACGAGCTGCGCACCCCGCTGACGGGTATCCTGGGTCTTTCTGAAGCCATGCAGATGGCCGCCTACGGGGATCTCTCTGAAAAGCAGCTGAAAGCCCTCAAGAATATCGAAGCCAGCGGCCGGCACCTGCTCTCGCTGATCAACGACATACTGGATCTCTCCAAGATCGAAGCCGGTATGTTCGAAATGCAGTTTTCAAGCTCATCCCTTGATTCCATCTGCCAATCCAGCCTGCAAATGGTCAAGGGGCTGGCGGCTCAGAAGCATCAAAATATCAGCCTGTCCATCGATCCGACCGGTATCATCTTCCGCACCGATCCGCGCCGGCTGAAACAGATGCTGGTGAACCTGCTGGGGAACGCCATCAAGTTCACCCCGGATGGCGGCAATTTGGGGATCGAAGCCAGGGTGCTGGAACAAAGCCGGCTGCTGAGCATCACCGTCTGGGATACCGGTATCGGCATCCGCGAAGAAGACCTGCCGCGCCTGTTTAAATCATTTGTACAGCTGGAC
>CAZBRI010000390.1:0-3461 GCA_964494055.1 uncultured Anaerolinea sp. | reverse complement strand
TTTTCGGCAATTAATTAAAAAATGGACTTTCCAATAAGCAGAAGTCCATTTTTTTTATTTACCGCCAATGAACATTTTATTTTGGTAAAAAATGTTCTTTAGCTCAGCGCTAGATACTAAATATTCACTCAATCGTCCGAAAGAATTATTTAAGAAATATTCGGTGAAGATTATGCATTCGACAAGCTAACCAGTGTGCGAAATGCAGAATATGCAATATCCATATTAACCGCCTCTATAGAAACTTTTAAGCCATTTCGCCGCGAACCGGGCACTCGGATGGCTTTGTCTGCGTTTTCAGATGCCCTGAATTCCACGCAAACCACAACAGGATTATTTACAACAAATATTTTATAAGCTGCTGATCCATTCGTTACTGTCTTCACGGCTTTTCGGGCAGAATCTGTTATAAGAGTTTGAGTTACTGAAGGAGGCAGACATTCCGCGGAAAATCTACCATTTGCCTGCTTAACTACAGCAGTCTCAATATTACCAAGGAGTTCAACTGTTTGCCGGCAGGCTGTTTGATCGCCTGTCACCATGATGACCGGTACACCGAAATGACCTGCAAGGGCTGCATTCAGCCCAAATTCTCCAACAAGAATATCATTCAGCCAAACGTTGGCAACACTTGAACTTGACCATGTGTGATCCATTATTGCGTTTTCAGACCCGTGCCGGGCATGATAACCTACATAGATCACACCATCGAAGGATTGATCAATACCCTGCATCATGGAATGGATGGCTGAAGTGCTTGAATTCAATTTCGCCCGGGAATCCAGTTCTTCTAAAAGGATATTCGTACCGTTCCAATGACCGTCTGCAACAATCACTTCGGATGCTCCTCCGTCAAACGCACCTCTTATAGCAGCATTGACATCCTGTGTCATCAAACGGCGAAACCGCGGGTATTCCTCGTGACCGGGGGTAACCTGGTCCCAATTAACGACCCCCGTAATCCCTTCCATATCTGAGGCGATCAATATTTTTGTCATATTTTCCTCTTAACGAGTTTTATTCCTTCAATTTATCTGTTTTCAGATATTTCCGGCTAAAGCAGGTTTTTTGTTTCTCCAGGTTTCGTTTTTTGTAACGTTTTCATAATCGAACCCAGCACGGAATAATAAATCTTCGCGGAAATCGGGCCCGAAGAAATGAATACCAATCGGCATATTTTCGTGGTCAAAACCAGCCGGTATTGAAATTCCAGGAACTCCAGCGTGATTACCTGTCACAATCAATTGATCAGCGTACTGCATCAATACCGAATTCCCGAATATCCCGCCAATTTTAAAGGCAGAAGTTGGAGTTGAAGGTGTAAGCAAGGTATCTACTTTTTCAAAGGCATCGTCGAAATCTTTACGAATCAAAGATCGAATTTTTAATGCCCTGTTGTAATATTGCTCACTGTATTGTGCAGCAGAAACATACATCCCCATCAATACACGAAGTTTTGGCTGGAGACCGAACCCTTCTGCTCTCGACTTTCGATACATTGCCCGCAGGTAACCTGTTTTTTCAGGTGTTCGGTAACCATACTTGACACCATCATAACGGTGCAAGTTTGAAGCTGCCTCAACACGAGAAATTACAAAGTAAGCGGGGATTCCAAACCGTGTATGCGGCATTGGAATATTTTCTACAATTTCCGCACCAAGTTTTGCCAGTTTTTCAGCCGCATCCAAAACGCTATTCTTAATCTCTTCCGGAAGTGCCTGCTCAATTAATTCACCTGTTTCAGCATTGAAATATGTAATCCTGAAATAATCCGGGGAAAGACCAATTTTCAAACCACGAACGCCCTTTTCCATTTCCGCAAGGTAATCTGGAACGGGTACGCGGGCAGCAGTTGCATCTTTTTCATCTGAACCAGCCATCGATTGTAGTGCTAATGCTGAATCACCTACTGTGCGTGTAAGCGGACCGGGACAATCGAGAGAAGAGCCAAAAGCAATCAAACCATAACGGGAAACACGGCCGTAAGTCGGTTTTAACCCAACAACCCCGCAGTAAGCAGCCGGAAGGCGTATGGAACCTGCAGTATCTGTGCCAAGTGAGATTGGGCCCTCGAATGCAGCAACAGCAGCGGCAGAACCCCCTGATGAACCTCCCGGGACCCGGGATGTGTCCCAGGGATTGCGTGCGGCAGGCTGGAATGCTGAGGATTCATTGGAAGAACCGTAAGTAAATTCATCAAGATTTACTTTTCCCAAAATAACAGCACCTGATTTTTCCCACTTTTCAACAGCAGTTGCAGTGTAAGGGGCAACAAAATTTGCCAATATTTTTGAGGCAGCGGTAGAAGGGGTACCTTCAACGCAGAATATATCTTTAATCGTAACAGGCACACCAGCCAAACATCCCGGGTTTTCACCTGAAGCAATCTGCATATCTACCCGGTCAGCCTGGACCTTTGCCCGCTCAGCTGTGACGTTGATAAATGCGTGGACTTTATCAGGTTCGAAATTAGGATCGCCACCAACTTTTCCAGACTGTCCATCGACAATTTTGATATGATCAAGATGAGCATCCAGGACTTCTCTTGCAGATAGTTCCCGGCTTTTGACCTTTTCCGCGATTTCCCTTGCTGTAAGTTCTACAATGTTCATAGTTAAGCCTTTATTTAAGTTCCTGGTGAGGGATATCGGGTACTATAATGTAATTGTCATCCATTTCCGGGGCTACATTCAATAAAGAATTGACACGGGGGTATATATTTATTTTGTCTTCACGGATGGATGGTGACGTTACCGGTGTATACGGAACACCATGAGAAGCAACAGGGGTTGAAGCATCAAGGGGAATTGATTCTAATTCATGTATGGCTTTCAATTGATTATTCAATTCTTTACGCAAGTACTCCCCTTCATCATCGGATAATTCAAGGGCTGCCAACTCAACCAGGTGAGAAAATAACTCAGGTGTGATCTCGTCACTCATAAATGGACCTCGGTGAATTTAATATTTTTTTGAGTATATCCCACACCCCCACTGCTTGCAAGCGAAGCAATCCTGTACATCAACTAAATCCTTTTTCACTTACTGAGAAATGCTATAATCTACCTATCATTAAATTTCCTGGAGGCATCATGAGGGACCTGGCTATATATGCATTAACTGATGAGCATAAAATGATCAGAGATACGGCGCGTGATTTTGCCCAAAATAAAATCAGCCCTATCGCCGCACAATTTGATGAAAGCGGGGAATTTCCTCATGCAACGATAAAAAAAATGGGCGAAATGGGCTTTATGGGTATCGAAGTTCCCGAAGAATACGGGGGTGCAGGCATGGACACACTCTCATATGTGCTTGCCCTTGAAGAAGTATCCAAAGCTGATGCCGCGCATGGTGTCATCATGTCAGTGAATAATTCATTATTTGCTTATGGATTGTTAAAATTCGGAACGGATAATCAAAAAAGAAAATTTTTATCACCTGTAGCCTCGGGCAAATCT
>CAZBRI010000389.1:0-3483 GCA_964494055.1 uncultured Anaerolinea sp. | reverse complement strand
ACAAGATCATAATAATGAAATTATTCTGAGTGAATTAACAAAATCCTGAAAAAAATTATTCCATATCAATAACATAAAATCAATTATTTCATTACAATTTTCATAAATTTTAAACTTAAGATATTCCTTTATTAGCATAGTAATGTTCAAAATGAGGATATATAATTAACCCATGCCAGAATTTCATTTTGAGTACCCTGTAGAAGTCAGGTATGGCGATCTTGATCCCCAGGGTCATGTGAATAATGCTAATTTCTTGACCTTTCTTGAACAGGCGCGAATAAATTACATTGTTGAACTTGGCCTTTTTCAAAAATCTGATTCCTTTATGAATATCGGGATCATAATTGCTGAAGCTAAGGTTACTTTTTTATCCCCGATTCTTTTTGGTACCAAGGTCATTGTTAAATTAGGTGTGACCAGGCTGGGGAAGAAATCGATGAATATGGAATACTTAATGATTGACGGGATGAGCGGCCAGGTATTGGCCAGGGCTGAGACTGTCCTTGTCACTTTTGATTATCAAAAAAATGTATCCATTTTGATCCCAGAGCTGTGGCGAAATAAGATCAGGTCTTTTGAACAGCTGCCGGAGTAAAGTTTTAATTAACGAAAATCAATATTGTCTTGGAGAAATTTAATGTCATTACCAGCTTTGGATTCGGACTTTATCAGCAGTACACTGGTCGATCTTCTCAATATCCCTTCCCCTACAGGTTATACAGATTCTGCTATTTCTTTTATTGAAAAAACCCTGCATGCTTTTCCACAATTGGCGTTGACGCATACCCGCAAGGGAGCACTCGTTGCGCGGTGGGAGGGCAAGAAGTCCGACGCTCCCCGTGCACTAACAGCTCATATTGATACCCTTGGGGCCATGGTTAAGGAGATCAAACCGAATGGCAGGATCAAGATCACTCGCATCGGCGGTCTGCTGTTAAATGGCGTAGAAACTGAAGGCTGCTGGGTGATCACGAACAGTGGTAAAAAAATCCGCGGGTCGCTGCTGTTCGAAAAAGCATCTGTCCATGTCCATGGATCAGTTGTCAGCGAAACAAAAAGAGCGGAAGAAAATATGGAAATCCGGCTTGATGCCCGTACAACGAATGCCGATGAGACACGCGGTCTCGGGGTTCAGGTCGGGGATTTTGTCAGTTTTGATCCGCGTGTGGAAACAACAGATGGCTTTTTTCGCTCCCGTTTTTTGGATGATAAAGCCGGGGCAGCCTGCATGATCGCGTCGATTAAAGCATTGCATTCCGCCGGCTTGCAGCCTGTTCAGAGTGTCTATTTTCATTTCAGCAATTACGAAGAAGTCGGGCATGGTGCCGCCTCTGGCATTCCGCATTATGTGCATGAATTGATTGCTGTCGATATGGCAGCAATCGGCGAAGGACAGACCTCAGATGAATTCAGCGTTTCATTATGTGTCAAAGACAGCGGCGGACCTTATCATCATGGGCTGAGTCAAAAATTGCGGAGATTGGCTGAGAAGAACGCCATTCAACTTAAAACGGATATTTACCCTTACTATGGATCAGATGGTGAGGCTTTCTGGCGTGCAGGCGGAGATTTGGCTGTTGCATTGATTGGACCCGGGGTGGATGCTTCCCATAATTATGAGCGGACTCACATGGATGCCCTTACCAGCACCTCAAATTTGATTTCTGCTTATTTATTATCTGAATAACGATATACATTACATATTCACCTTGTATCTATAAACAGGAAACGTATATGAAACTGGATGCTGCTCTACCCTCCATGCGGCTGCAGGATACACCCCGGGCTGCCGGGGCTGCTGAAGAATTAGGTTTTTCTGCCCTCTGGACACAGGAAACACAGCGTGATCCCTTTCTTCCTCATGCCTTGATCGCGGAACACACAAAAAACATCTCATTGGGTACCGGCATTGCAGTTTCCTTTGGACGATCTCCTGCAGCCCTGGCCTACACCGCCTGGGACCTGGCAGAACAGTCAAAAGGCAGGTTCATCCTGGGACTGGGTACGCAGGTCAAGGCACACATTGAACGCCGTTTCGGAATGGAATGGCCGGCATCGGTAATAGGGAAACTCAAAGAGCAAATTGAAGTGATCCGTGCATTTTGGCAAAACTGGCAGAACGCTATCCCACTGAATTATCGTGGTGAATATTATAAGATCACTCTCATGTCCCCTTTTTTCAATCCGGGACCGATCGAGAATCCGAATATCCCGATCTATATTGCTGGAGTAAACACCGGTCTTGCCCGCCTCGCTGGTGAATTATGCAATGGTTTTCATGTTCATCCATTTCACACCCGGCAATATCTGGCAGATATTCTTCAGCCGGCGATACAGGAAGGTGCAGAAAAGAAAGGCCGTTCATTCCAGGAAATTAATTCAGCGGTTTCAGTTTTTGCAGCAGTAACTGAGACAGAACGGGAATATTGCCGGCAGCAGATCTCATTTTATGCATCCACACCTTCCTACCGGCCGGTTTTGCAGCTGCACGGATGGGATGAAACAGGGGAGAAGTTGTCATCCCTGGCTGCCCGCGGTCAGTGGACAGAAATGCCGGCCTTAATCACCGATCCCATGCTGGAAGAATTCTGTACGCAGGCCTCGGATCCGGTCGGTCTTGTGAATGCCCTGAAGAAAAAATACCAGGGCCTGGCTGACAGGCTCACGCTCTATCTTCCTTTTCGAGCAGGCGAACAGGAATCTTTTTGGAAGGTTCTCACTGATGGATTTTCCAACCTGCCCTGAGTTTTTATAACAATTTGACCTTTCAAGAAAGTTATCAGGTGATGGCAAAATGACAACAATCATACATGATCGGGTACTTGCTGCTCAAAAAGGTGAAAATCCTGCCCTTTTGTGCCGAATGGAATCAGGCTGGGCGGTTCTTGGAGATGTACAGATTTTGAATGGCTACTGCCTTCTGTTATCCGATCCTGTCCAGGCAGATCTTAATTCCCTCGATTTGGATGGAAGAATGAAATTTTTAAGGGATATGACCATTATCGGGGATGCATTACTGGAAGTGGTTTACGCCAACCGCATTAACTACGAGATACTTGGGAATAGTGATAAAGCACTGCATGCGCATATCGTTCCCCGTTTTGATGCCGAACCTGATGAACTGCGAAAAGGTCCAATCTGGTTTTATGACTGGTCAAAAGCACCGCGCTTTGATCCAAAAATGCATACCCCGCTCATGAATCAATTGCGGGCAGCCATTCAAAAAAGAATGGCAAATCCCTGAGCTGAAAAAATTAAAAAGCCCTTATACAGGGCTTTTTAATTCATGTTTCTTTGTGAATTATGTTATAGAAATGGAAATCTCCCGGAAATCAACAGGAGCCGGTCTGCTGATTATGAGATCCCCAGAAATAGTGATGGTTTTTTGGGGAACAGGGTGTTGATCAACACCCGGGACCGGTCCCCGGTCCAATAGCAGTCTGTATAGGATCTTTTCAATTCATCCAGGGTTCGGTGACC
>CAZBRI010000388.1:0-3508 GCA_964494055.1 uncultured Anaerolinea sp. | reverse complement strand
CAGGGTTTGAATCGAAAGCGAAGGCGTTGGTGTCTGACTGCCCACCCAGTGAAACTGGATATTCCCCGATGTCCGTTCGCTGACCCCCGAAATCATATTCACCAGGGTCGTCTTCCCGGCCCCGGATTTTCCCGTGATCCCTAAAAATTCACCCTGCCGTATATCCAGGTTGACACGGTCAAGGGCCGTAAAAGGCACTTCACCCGTATTAAAAATTTTAACAACGTCCTGCATTTGAATGATGATATTTTGTTCGTTACCGTTCATGCTCACTATACCTGTTACCAGTAAAACCCGGCTGCCAAACCAGTTCACTGTCAAAATATTATGGATAAGAATATGTATTATTCAATGTGTAAATTGAAATACTCGGAACAACAAATTTCACCTTCATTATACTCTTTGAATATTCCCAGGCAGGCAAGTCAGGGCTTCCGGTGAATCGATTCCCTGAACTACTTAATTTGTCAGTAATTCAGGAATACTCACATTTTCAAATAAATAAAATTAAGCATAGACTGCCCCCTTACAATTTTGTAAATAGTGGAAATTAACACTTGTGATATATTTTTTACAAATTCAAGGGAATAATTAAAAAAACCAAATATTTCTTCTCGATTAACACTTTTCTGTGTTGATCTAATTCTATATTTAAAAGGTGCAGAAATGACTCAGAATCGTATCGCAGCAAAAATCCTTCTCAGCCTTATTTTGATCGTTTTTCTTGTATCTGCCGGCATTCAGCCAGCAGCTGCGGCCCGGGCAGCTGCTGTGCCGGGCTCATTTACAAAGCTCTCGCCAAAAAGTGTCAGCCTGGCGGGTACATCGGTCACATTAACATGGTCATCAGCGAAAAATGCTCTTTATTATGAATATTGCTATGATCCAATTCTTGGATAATTGTAACAATTGGACAAAAACCGGCACACTAAAAAAAGCAGTTCTGCCTCCGCTAACAAAAGGAACGACTTATTACTGGCATGTCCGGGCAGTGAACGGCGCAGATGTGACTTATTCAAACGGAAGTGAAACCGAAGCCTGGTATTTCATAGTCCCCAACGACCCCGGTTCATTTACTAAAAATTTCCCGGCTGATGAAAGCTACACGGCCGTCATGCCAACCCTTTTTTGGCGCCCGGCCGAAGATGCAGTCAGCTACCAGGTTTGTGTCAATACCATCGCTGCTCCATGTACAAAATGGACCAACACCACATCTAACACCCTTGAGACAAAAAAGCTCAAAGCTGGAACAACTTATTACTGGCAGGTTCGTGCAAAGAATTTAGCCGGGATAACCTATGCAGATGGATCTGATACAGATTTTCGCTCATTTACATACATGGGAAAAATGAAAATGATCTCAGCCGGTGATAATCATGCATGCGTGGTCACTGGTCTCGGCGGTGTCAAATGCTGGGGCAATAATGAATATGGTCAGCTGGGAACAGGAAATAATGATAATGCTTCTGAACCGGTGGATGTCTTTGGCTTAACAAGCGGTGTGGCTGCAGTTTCAGCTGGTGGCAGCAACACCTGTGCCCTGACAGAGCTCGGCGGTTTAAAGTGCTGGGGTTTTGGCGAGTTGGGCGAATTAGGAAATGGTTCCAAAGTAAATTCGAATGTGCCGGTGGATGTTACCGGCCTGACAAGCGGCGTGAAATCTGTTTCGGTTGGCAGCTACAACACTGCCTGTGCCCTCACGAATGAAGGTGTGGTTAAATGCTGGGGTTATAATGAAGACCACGAGTTAGGAGATGGTACGGTTGAAAATAAATTTGAACCGGTATCTGTTCTCGGACTTCCTGCAGGTATAAAAGCCATTTCCGCAGGCGGCTATCATAATTATGCTCTCACAAAGAGCTCTGGAATCATTTGCTGGGGTGATAACGGTTACGGCGAAATTGGAAATGGAACATTAGATCCGGCCATTTTACCAACCTATGCAGCCGGGATGACCAGTGGAATTAATTCCGTCAGTGCAGGTTATTCCCATACTTGTGCACTGACATCATCCGGTATTGAAAAATGTTGGGGATTTAATTGGAATGGTGAGTTAGGAAATGGCAGTACAGATGATCATGCAGCGCTGCCTCAGACTGTCCTTCTTCCTTCAGGGAAGTACACCAAAATTTCCTCAAATGGCGGTAATTGCGCGATCAATAAAGGCGGTGCGCTGTATTGCTGGGGTGCCAACGGAAATGGGCAAGTGGGAAATGGGACAAATGATAACGTTAATATTCCTGCGGCTGTTACAAGCTTAAGCAGTGGTGTTGCCCAGGTTGCTTCTGGCGGTTATTTTACCTGCGCCATCACTGCTCAGGGCGGAGTGAAGTGCTGGGGACAAAATAATACCGGTCAGTTAGGAGATGGCACTACGAATGATTCAAATGTACCCGTTGATGTCAATGGTTTTGGCGTTTTTACGGATAGATAATTGGACTGGCAAAAAAAACACGACAATTGCAGATTCCTTAATCTATAAAACTTAATTTTTCATAAACAGGGTTTTCTCATTTACAGAGAAAACCCTGTTTATCATTTGCTGTAAAGAATCTGATAAAAGATTATTTCCGCATTCATCAATTCAAGATTCTGACAATAAATAAAGCTTGTTTTGCCTTTCCTTTCAAACCTTACAAAAATGCAAACTCGTGTCAATGCAAACTCGGATAAATAATGTGAATTATGTGATATAACCTAAAATAGTCTTGATAATTTATCCGTACACTGATCGTGTTACCGTGATGTAATTTGCGCCGGGTTCTATTCAATCAGGAAGGTATATTATGCAAAAAACACAATCAGCTGTAAGAATTCTTTTGTTTTGCGCTTTAGGCGTGTTCGTCGTTTTCCTTGTCTTCGGGGTTACATCTTCAGTCAGTGCAGCCACCATTCCAGGTCAATTCAATAAATCCAGTCCGGCCAACGGCGGCCTGTCGAACGCCACAGTCACCTTCACGTGGACTGCATCCACGAGCGCTGAATACTACGAATTATGCATCTCAGACAGCATTGATTCCTGCCCAAAATGGGTAAAGGTTGGCAGTAAACTCAAGGTCACCACCTCTTTTATTTTAGACCAGGGAAAAACCTACTACTGGCAGGTTCGGGCAGTAAAGGGTGGCAGTATCACTTATGCCGATGGTGAAATGACAAAATGGCACTTCGATGTTCCTTTTCCCCCCGGCGCTTTCACCAAAGACGCCCCTAATGATGGCGAGACAACTGATCTAGCCCCCACGCTCACCTGGACAACTCCAACGGATGCCAGCAGTTACCAGGTTTGCTATGCGCTCAGCACTGCAAAATGTACCAATTGGACCACGACGGTTGCTGCCAGTAAAACACTCAACAATTTAAAAGATGCTTCCACCTATTACTGGCAGGTGCGTGCCATCAATCCAAACGGTATGACTTACGCAGATTCATCAACCTATCGAACTTTTCACACTCAAATCCAGATCGGAAGAGCACACGTCTGAACTCCAGTCACCTGAAGCTAACTCGT
>CAZBRI010000387.1:0-3517 GCA_964494055.1 uncultured Anaerolinea sp. | reverse complement strand
GATAGCTTCAGGTGACTGGAGTTCAGACGTGTGCTCTTCCGATCTTGCCTCAGGAACCGGGTGTAACTGCCGGGGCTGGGGAAAAGACAGGAAAACAGAAGGCAGGATGGTGGGTGGATTTCCTGAATGGTCAGGTGAATACGCAGGCGGATCAGATATCCTGCAGCGGGCCATGCGGGCAGTAACATACGAATGGAATATGCGGGGTCCAAGGACAGCTCTCTCAAATGCATTTTTGCAAAAAACAGGGGTTTCCAATCTATCAGAATTGGTTGAAGGACTTTACTTGCAAAAATTCAATATTGACCAATCTTATTTAATGACTGTTTTTGAGATTGCTGCAAAGGGTGACGATGAAGCGGTTAAAGCCCTGCGCTGGGCAGGGAAAAAACTGGGAGAAATGGCTTGCGGTGTTATTCGTCAATTAAAACTTGAAAATGAAAGCGTACAGGTAATATTGATTGGCAGTATTTATGACGGGAGTCCGGTTATTACCCAGAGCATGAAGGAAACCATCACGCCGATAGCTCCTAAAGTTGAATTGGTCCGATTAAAGGCACCGCCTGTAATTGGCGGCGTTCTTTTAGGGATGGAACCGTTAATGGGTCAGGATGCTTATAATTTCAGAGTAAATATCAGGCATTCCACAGAGAAAATTTTGGCTGGTTAATATTTCGCCAATTTTTATTGGGCTTTAGAAGTATTTTGTTCAGTGGTTTTAACAGCCGATAATAGGCTGTCAAGATATTAAGAATTTTTATAAAAACCTTGGAATTTAAGTAAACATAAACTCCCATAAATAGAATATTTATCTTATTTTTATGATCTATTGCTGAATGTGATTTATACTTACCAGGAGAAAAAGTAATAATTATGATTATGGTAATTTTATTTGTAACATTATAATATTTTTAAGATTTTTCTCAGCCATGGATAAGCATCCAGTTTATCAATAATTATATTTATGGATACTTATCCGGTTATTATCGACTTTCTTTAGAGTTTTTAACATATTTTTTCAATTTACTCTAAAAATGCCATAATAAAGGGGATGATGAGATTATTTATCGCATCATTTAACCGTTTATTAGGAAGTTTTTCTTAGAGGTAAATCTTATGGCCGAAGACCCAAATTTTTACAAGAATATATTGGAAAATTTATATGACGGGGTTTATTTTGTCGATCCTGACAGAAGGATAACGTATTGGAATAAAGGTTCAGAAAACATCACTGGATATATGGCTGACCAGGTCGTTGGAAAACACTGCAGGGACAATGTGTTAAATCATGTCCTTGCTAATGGCACTTTATTATGTTCTGAACATTGTCCGCTCTCTGCAACAATGAAGGATGGGCGGCGACGTGAGGCTGAAGTTTTTTTACACCATTCGGATGGTCATCGTCTGCCGGTACTTGTTAGAGCTGCTCCAATCTACAATGATAAAGGAGAGATCACAGGTGCTGTTGAGACCTTCAGCGATAACACGAAGCAAATGATGACACGCAGAAAAAATGAGCAGCTTGAAAAAACAGCCTTTTCAGATCAACTGACCAAAGTGGGAAATCGCCGGCATATTGAAATGAGATTGAAATCTGAATTATCTATGTACCATGATTCAGGAAACCCTTTCGGCTTGTTATTCATTGATGCAGATCATTTTAAAAGTATCAATGACACATTTGGTCATGCTGTGGGGGATATTGCTCTCTGCATGATTGCAAATACTCTTCATTACAGTTTACGAGATGCTGATACTCTTGGGCGCTGGGGCGGCGAAGAATTCATCGTTTTATTAAATAATATATCTGCCAATGATCTTGAGACTATCGCAAAGAAGCTGTTATTTTTAATTTCAGAATCCAGGTATGATACGGAATCTGGCGCAGTCAGCCTTACTGCTTCAATTGGCGCGACCATGGTAACGAAGGATGACAATTCTGAGAGTCTTATCTCGCGAGCAGACAAATTGATGTATGAGAGTAAAGAAAATGGCAGAAACAGGGTAACCTTCGGGTAATACTAAAATTGCGATTTTGATTAAAAACAATCATTGAAATAGATTGCCGTGTAAAATACGGGAACAATTTCAACCTGATTGTTTTTTTTATTTCTAAGATAAGGCAGCCATGCATCCAATTCTTCTTTTAGTCAATACCGAAGACCAGCCGTTTTACCTTGAGAGACTTGACCATGCCGGGATAACCAATATTATTCTGCCCGGGGAGCCGGCTGAAAATGCAGAAATTATATTTGGAGAACCATCATTGATCAAAGATGTCCTTCAAACTGTCAAAAATATAAAGTGGGTGCAGGCTACCTGGGCCGGAGTGGAACCTCTGCTTGGGAAGGACATGCGTAAAGATTACATCCTGACCAATGCCCGAGGTGTATTTGGCGGATTGATGTCAGAATATGTTTTTGGTTACCTGCTTTTCAGGGAGAGAAGGATTCTTGAAAGATTAAAAAACCAGACTAATTCAATTTGGGATCACAGTTTAACCGGTAGTTTGCGGGGGAAATCGCTTGGTCTGTTGGGTGTTGGATCCATAGGTTCTCACATCGCAAAAACAGGTAAACACTTTGGCATGAAGATCAGGGGTTACACATTCAGCAGTGAAAACTGTATGTTTGTCGATCATTATTTCCATGGCAGGGATATTTATGATTTTGCAGAAGGTCTAGATGTGCTGGTGAGCGTGCTGCCAAATACACAAAAAACAAAAAAAATCGTGGACAGCCGGTTACTGGAAAAACTGACTGCCGAGAGTGTCTTCATCAATGCCGGAAGAGGCAGTGCGGTGGATGAAAGAGCTCTAATACTGGCATTAAATACCGGGAAACTCGGAGCTGCAATCCTGGATGTTTTTGAACAGGAACCATTACCCAAGGAACATCCCTTCTGGAAAACCAAAAACCTGATCATCAGCAGTCACAGCGCTGCACCCAGCTTCCCCGGGGATTTATGCGATCTATTTATCAATAATTATTTTGATTATTTACAAGGGAAGCCATTGAAATATGTTGTTGACTTTGAAAAAGCATATTAAATCAACCTAAAAAGCCATCACTAATTTTCACCCCTTATTCACAAATCTGGTGTTATAGCATTTATTGATTTTTCCTGGAAATTGGTATCCATGCTAATCAATATTTCGTTTTTTTCATCATATAGATCGAGAAATGAGGAGTGAATATGAACGAGTCAAAATTCAAATTGTACGGATACCGATGGGTTGTGCTGGGGGTATTCATGTTCATCAACCTGACCATCCAAATTTTGTGGATCAGCTATGCGCCAATCACCGGTCCTGCGGCGAAGTTTTACGGCGTGACGGACTTGCAGATCGGACTTTTGGCGATGTCATTCATGTTCGCGTTCATTCCTTTATCGATCCCAGTATCGTGGATGATTGATACATATGGGTTTCGAATATCTGTCAGCATCGGCGCAGTTCTGATGGGGGTGTTTGGACTTCTGCGAGGATTTGCAGGCAATAATTACAACCTTGTATTGT
>CAZBRI010000386.1:0-3520 GCA_964494055.1 uncultured Anaerolinea sp. | reverse complement strand
GACCTGAGCTGGATGGAAATTCCATCACAAAAGATCAAAGCAAACATTGTGGGCGTGCCCAAAGTGAATGAGACCTGGGATGTCACCTGGCTGGGCCGTGACGCAGGCTGGCTGAATGGCACAGCCTACCCGAGCTGGAAGGGTAATTCGGTCATCACTGCGCATGTGACAGACGCGAATGGCAGTTCCGGCCCATTTGCAAATCTTAAGAACCTGGTTTACGGCGACAAAATTTACATACACCAGTTTGGTCAAAAATATACATTTGAAGTACGGGATACCAGGCAGGTGGATGCAAATTCAACCACTTATGCGTTTGAGCATCTGCCTGATTCTGCATACCTGACGATGATCACGTGCCAGGGATATAATTTCTTTACCAACAGCTATTTGTTCCGCAGGGTGGTAAGGGCGGTGCTGGTTAGTGTAATTTCTGAGTAAATAGTGTTGACTGTCAAAGAGGCCGGGGTAAGTTACCCGGTCTCTTTTTTTTACTGCCAGCTTTGGCAGGCAGGTCAATATCAGCATGCGGTACAGGTTGATTATTTATAGCTAATGTTCTTAATAACGGGGGATTTCTGCGGAAGGAACATGCCTGACTTACCCACGGTCCTGCAGGGTTTTGGCAGGATTGTCTTCTCTTACAAAAAAAACTTACGAAGAGGCATATGACGCGCAAAAGTTACTGCCGGCAGATACGAATGACATATCGTGCTGGAACGAGTTTTTGATTGTTCATTATCCTGTCATATTCGGGTTATATACTCAGGGTATCAAACTACAAAAAAGGTGTAAACATGAAAAAACAAATTCCCGCCTTCGTGGCAGCCACCCTGATGACAATGTTGATCGCAATGGTAATGGTCGTAACCGGCGCGAATGCCCTCTACAATAAAAATACAGCAGCCGTATCTGACACATCTTCAGCCGTTTCTGCGAAAAACGCCGCAGTGGCGATCTCAGTTAATGACCAGGCGACGATACAGGCCTTGCAGAACCGCATCAACGAGTATGCTGCCCGAGAGCAGCAGTATCAGCAGCGCGAACAGCAGCTTCAGCAAACTATCAAAAGTGACCAGGACCAGGTTCAGCAGGCAGCATTACAGGTTAAGCAGATCCAGCGCTTACTGGGTGCCCTTCAGGACCGCGGACTCATCACTGTACAGTCTGACGGCAGTATAATGATCAATAGATAAGATGATAACAGTGAATAATATGAAAACTTACAAACGTTTTTTACACGGCATGATCACCTTCGCAAGTATCGCCAGTTTCCTTGGCGGCTGGGCAGTTCTGGCACACTCCGGGAAGCCCGCCCAGAATAACAATAACGCGGGCATTGATCCAGGCAGCAGTGCAGCGCTGGCACCCCTGGCACCTTTAGCGCCCCTGGGCAGTGTGCAGGCAGATCAAGGCAATAACAGCGGATTCTTCTCCTTCCTTAACCAGTCGGCAGCTCCAAGCAGCCGTGTCAGCAGGCGCAGGTTCTCTTCGGGCGGCTCATAAACCATGGAAATTGAAACGTTCCGCGCGATGAATACGAATATTCAGCTGGGGGCAGAAGGAACAGACCCGCAGGCCATCCGCGACGGATTTAGCGCAGCACAGCATTTCGTACATGAAAAAGAAAAACAATTTACCCGCTTTTCCTCCACGAGCGAGCTTTCGAAACTGAACCAGGTGCGGGGTGCCTGGTTCAATGTTTCTGAGGAGATGCTGGAAGTGATCAGCCTGGCGCGTGATTTCGTGGAAGAAACCAGCGGCCTTTTCGACCCGTCGATACTGCCGGACCTGCATCGCGCCGGCTATGACCGCTCAATGGACATTATCCGCGAGCATGGAGCCCTGCCCGGAAGCTGGAACGCACATCCCAACCGGCCGGCCTTCGATGACATCCTGATCCGTCCCGAGGAACGGCTGGTTTCATTGCCGATGGATATGAGCCTGGACCTGGGCGGGATCGCCAAGGGCTGGATTGCGGAAAAGGCTGCGGGCGTTCTGGCCCAATTTGTTCCGGTCTGCATTGTCAACGCCGGCGGCGACCTGTTTACCGTTGGAACACCTTCCGGAAGCGGGTGTTGGGAAGTGGACATCGAAGACCCGTTCGCAGCGGAACAGACAGCCGCCATATTGCACCTGCCGGCCACAGGGCTGGCAACATCGTCAGTCACCAAAAGGACCTGGAAGCTGGGACAGCAGTCCATGCATCATCTCATCGACCCGCGCACCGGCCGCCCTTCACAGACGGATTGGGTCAGCGTAACAGTCATCGCACCGCACACGTACACCTGTGAAGTGTATGCCAAAGCCCTGCTGATCGGTGGTCCTACATCAGCAGAAACACTTTTGCGAAGTAAAGATCTGGCGTTTATCGCAATCGATCATCAAAACAACATCATCGGAAACGAAAAAAGTACGGAGTATATCTATGAAGAATGAACCCAACCTGCCGGATCACATGAAAAGCACACAAAATACCATCTGGCAGATGTTCCAGGATGCGCTGATCGTTTTTATTTCTCTGGTATTGATCCTTTTGACACTGAGCGTGCTGTTCACCCCTCTGGGTACATGGCTCAGCTCCGGTTTGAACTGGTTGTTCGCTGTTGATAGTCAGCAGCTGTGGTGGTATGTCACACGTTCTTCGGCCATTATTGCCTACCTGCTTTTATTTTTATCCACAGCATGGGGGTTGGCAGTGCCTTCAAAGATCATCAACCCGTTGATCGATCCAGCCTCCACCTTTGACTTTCACCAGTTTATTTCCCTCCTCTCGCTGGGATTCGCTTTGCTGCACATCCTGGTGCTGACGCTGGACCGCTACCTGCCTTATTCCACCTTGCAAATCCTGATCCCGTTTCTCTCAACCTACCGGCCCCTGTGGGTGGGTGTCGGCATCATCTCGTTTTACATCCTGCTGCTTGTAACCGTCACTTTTTACATCCGGCAGCGGATCGGGATGAGCACTTTCCGGGCCATCCATGTTCTGAGCCTGCTGGGCTACCTGGGCATCACGCTCCACGGTCTATACGCCGGTACAGATGCCCCGCTGCTCTCGATGCAGCTGCTCTACCAGGGCACAGGCCTGGTCATCATTTTCCTGACAGTTTACTGGCTGGTGCTGAAGCTGCAAACAACCCGGAAACCTGAACCTGCAGCTGCAAAGAAACGATAATTTCATCAAGAAGATCATCCGCTGGGTATGCAGCAAGGCATACTCAGCGGAATCTGTAATTTAATTTAGAAATCAAACGGGTGGGTTAAGAAAATTCAGGTAACAATTAACCGGTAATTCAGCAGACTTCAGACTTCATAATCGATTTATCCAAAACGGGCTTTGAGAGCCTGCCTGATCAAGATTTTTGATTCTTCGATCGCAGGCAGCGACCAGAAATCGTGTTTTATATTTTCCGGGAAGCAGGCATCCATATGGAGAGAAGTCAGCCTGGGAACATCGCCATGAATAAGGGAAGAATCTTCTTCGGCAATGATGGGCAGCGAGGGAATGGATTTATGACTG
>CAZBRI010000385.1:0-3537 GCA_964494055.1 uncultured Anaerolinea sp. | reverse complement strand
CACGGCTCTGAACACTCTTTCCCTACACGACGCTCTTCCGATCTCCCTGTCAAAATTTCATACGGTATATCTTTTTCAAACTTTAGGTCTCTCCGTACGTAATCATAAAAAGCTGCGGTGTATGGGCCGAGAATGTTTGTGTATGAGGGGTCATTTTGCGTGCTGTCACTAAGATGATCAGCTTCGATTCCTAAGAAACGGCTATCAAGCCGGCCGACAACACGGTCTCTTGAACGGAGAAGTTCTTTAAAGAAACGTATATCAGGAACACGTAAATTGGAATGCTCAATATAATCAGGCTGCAGACCGGTGTACCTGGCAAGCTTATCGATGATATTATTTCGATCCCTTTGGGATAAGCTGTCGCCTTTCATGAGGGCTGGTGTGTATTCATTTATAGCGAAATCTTCCACTTCTGCCAGTAATTTTTGCAGTGGACGTTTGATTTTGAGTGCATGATGATACCAGGCTGCAGCTGCGTAAGATGGTAAGTAAAGTGCATAGGGTAATTCGTTGCCCGGGGTGAATTCAAGCGTCTGAAAGTTCAGTACAGATGAGATTAGCATAATCCCATTTAAATACAGGCCATGTCTTTCTTGTAAATAACCGGATAATCCACTCGCCCGGGTAGTCCCATAGCTTTCACCAATCAGGAACTTTGGAGACAGCCAGCGATTATAGCGGGTGGTAAAGAGCCTGATAAAATCGCCGACACTTTCAATATCTTTTTTAAAGGCATGGAAATCTTTGGCTTTTTGGCCGGAAGCCGGACGGCTGTAGCCTGTGCTGACAGGATCGATGAATACCAGGTCGGTTTGATCCAGAAGCGAAAATTCATTGTCAGTCAGTTCGAACGGCGGTTTCGGCATATCACCGTCATATTCCATCCGAACGCGGCGCGGTCCTAACAATCCAAGATGCAGCCAGACAGATGAAGAGCCCGGCCCTCCGTTGAATGAAAAAGCAATCGGCCGTTTAGCAGGATCGTCCACGCCATTCAGTGAATAGGATACGAAGAAAAATTCCGCCTTGGGTTTTTCACCTTCGAATTCTTTTTCCCTGTCAGGTGTCTCTTCCCTTAAAACCATGGTGCCAGTGATAACAGTGTATTCGATCTTTTTTCCGGCAATCGTGACTTGATGGGTACTTTCAACAAGATTGTCAGTAACGGGTTTTTCTGCATTTTTTTTATCTTTTTCTGTATTGGATTCGGTTTCGTCGGTCATCATAACTCCTGGTAAAAAAAATGTGATAATAAAGTGATAAAAAAGAACTGAAAAATGAAAGTTAATAGTGATGGTTATTTTTTATATTCCGCAATTCTGCCGTTGCTGCTGATAGTGATACTTTCAGCAGCAAAATACCCTGCTGCAAAATTGCCGGTCACGGTAACATCAGAAGCGTTTGGGAAAAAAGCTGGAGATTTCCTGGCAGGGAATATGATCAGGGTATTCTTTTCACCAACAAGGTAAAAAACCAGCCTGGCTTGATCGGATTTGCCATAGCCAATTTTGGCAGTTCCCGGTTCACCGTCTCCTGCTTTGTACCACCTCGGGTAAATTAACCTGCCGTGAAGAGAGATTGTTTTGGATAAATCCACGTTCGAGGCAAGGGCTGGATACATCCTCGGGAAGACAACTTCTGTCATCGGCAAAAATGATCCTGCCATAAGAATAGCAATGCTGATACCGGATAAATATATCAAAAGCCCTTTATTTACCTTTAAATTATTCTCAGCTGGCATTGCTTTATGCTCATCAAAGTTTTGATCAATCCTGGTAAAAGGAAGACGGCCAATCAAAATTGTCATGAAAATGGTATATAAGCCAAGGAACATATATAGATAGACTGTCCAATCAATTGGAACCAGGAATCGATCGCCTGAGCTCAAAAATAATGAAGTCCAGATGTTATAGAGTATGCTGAACAAAATGGGAAGGATCGATACCGGGCCAGCCGATTGATAAGCAGCACCTAGTCCGATTGCTAGCAGCAGAAGATATGTGATAATAAATGGTATTTGACCGATGGTGGGCTGACCGGTCCAGCTTTGCCAGAAGGCCCGGCTTGGCCAGCCCAATTCATTGATGCTTTCAAGCTGATCGCGAAGGGGAAAGACAAAAAGGTTTCCTATCTCATTATTGACAAAATGATTGGCGGCATCCCCGATAATCCGGCCCGGATCAGATTTTAGATTTTGCAGGGCGATTCCAGCCATCCTGCTCGAGTATTGCGCATCGCCTTCGCCCGGCAGATGGGGAAAAATATCATTCCCATTATTCCCGCTCCACCTTCTCGCGAGTACCATGGATTGCGATATCGGATTGTCCAGCACCAAACCGCCTGTCGCTATGTAGTTTCGAATCAACCAGGGTGTAATAGCGAAAACTACACCGGCTGTCATCAGAACTGCTCCTGAAAGCCACATTTTTTTATTTTTGATAAAGAAAAAACTGAAGGGAATCACACCAGCCAGGAGAACCGCACTTTGCAGCCGGAACAGCGCTCCGATCCCCAGCACGCCTCCCGCCAGGAGCGGGAACCAAATTGGCGAAGGCCGCTTGAGCCAGCGAAGGATCAGCAGCGTAAAAATGCAGATCATAAAAGCTGCGGGTAACTCGGAGAAAAATAACTTCGTGTAGGTATAGTTCAGCGAGAATTGGGCAGCTTTGTTGACTGTCAGGTCACGAAATACAGCCAGCAGCGCAAGCCCAAAACCAAACGGACGACCTGCAAGTTCGCTGCCAACAAGGTACAGGATGGCAGGGAAAAAAGCCAGCCATAAAGTTTGAAGAAAAATCACGTGTAAATAATCCTGACCTGCAAAAAAATGAAGCCAGGTTAATATTGCAATATAAAGCGGACGGGTGGGTACTTCCGGCCAGTTGAACCCATTTCCAACCAGGGCAGATTGGGCATTTTGTGCATAGATCAAGGCATCCGAAAAGGGATAAATCTCAAAATTCGGTGCCCGCGGCGCTGTAGCAAAAAAACCAGGATTTATTGGTTGTGAGAGCCAGATGGTGCATGTGAGCAGGTAAATAATAAAAAAGCCGAACCATGTAAGCCTATTTATTTTCCAGAATTTTTCAATCATAAAAAAAATGAGGCTGGAAATAAGTGCAATGATGATCTGCCATTCAAGCAGGGGAGCAGCAGGCTGCCCCCAGGAGCCATCATTCAATCGATTGGTGCCCATACCTGTTTCAAATATAACCAGGAAGCACGCTGATAAAACTAATATGATAATGAAGAATGAGCGAAGTAAAAGTTTTACCTGATTCCAGTCACAATGAAAATGACTTTTTATATAAGCAATGTAAATCGACAATTCCAGGGCTGATAAAAATAACCAACAAGCTGCAGGAGTTAACCGGCTGGCATAACCTGTAAAGACCGGAGTGCCAGACCTGCCAAGTGCTTGTAAAATTATGATGACAGCTGGTGTGAATATGATGATGAGAAATGAGAAATAATATAAGGGATATATTAATATTTCTGGTGTCACCAGTCTTTGAGTTTTATCCAGCCAGATTA
>CAZBRI010000384.1:0-3541 GCA_964494055.1 uncultured Anaerolinea sp. | reverse complement strand
TCAGCCGGCGAGGGAGTGTGAAGAAAACACTTAAATCAATTTCTGACCAGGTGCTGTCCACCCATTACCTGGGGCGTGGAACAACCCTGAAGAATGATCTGCCATTTGACGTGACCCTGGCTGAGAAAAAGGGCCGTTTCATGATCGTAACCTATGAAGGCCGCTTCCTTGGGCTGGAAACATATGACCTGTCCTTCTCAGCCGAAGAACGAATCAAACTTACACCAACAGATCACATCGTTGGGGCGTTCATGCTGGGACAGGGAGAATCATTATTATGCCTGACGCAGAACGGTAAGATCCTGCAGCGGGATGCGGCCAGCCTGGAATTTTCCCGTTCCCCGTCAGCCCGTGGACAGGCACTCATATCCCCAAGCCGGCTGGAGCAGGGGACGCGTTTTATCGGTGCGGTGCCGGTCAAAGCCGGCGACCAGCTGGCAGTGATGGATGGACAGGGAAACATCATTATCTACCAGGCTGATGATGTGTGCGCATCGGGAACATTACAGGTCAACGGTGCAAAAGAGAAGGTCTTTGTTTCCCTGGGACATATCCCGGGTGCTTCAGGACCGGGAAGACGCGTATGAGCCTGAGGGTTGGCCTTGATTTTGGAACCTCTAACAGCGGGGTGGCTGTGTATGACGGTCAGCATGTGCGGCTGCTGCCGGTCGATGCCCAGAATGTCGTCCCGAATGTGATCCGTACTGCGCTCTATGTCACACGGGATTACCGAAGCGTCATCGGGCAGGAAGCGGTCAGCCAGTACTACCGCGATAACGTCAACCGGCAAAGGCGGTTTGTGAGGCAGTGGGCGGGAGAGATCGATTTCCAGGGAGGGGAGCTATTTTATGTGCGGGACACCTACGTCCTGGTGGATGAGCTCAAACCCGGGAGATTACTGCAATATCTCAAGACAGCCCTGCGCAAGGATGGATACACAGGAACCCAGATCTTTGAACGTTTTTTTACAGTAAGCGAGCTGGTGAAGATCTATCTTGGCCTTTTAAAGGAAAGAGCCGAGAAGCTGCTGGGCGAACCCATTCAAGGGGTGACGCTTGGCCGTCCGGTAAAATTCTCAACAGACGCGGTGCAGGATAAAAAGGCAGAGGAAACGCTGCGGCAGGCTGCCATGGAAGCCGGGTTCAAGGATGTGAATTTTGAGCTCGAACCGCTGGCGGCGGCACTGGATTATGAGCAAACGATCAGTGCCCCGCAGAACGTGGTCATATTTGATTTTGGCGGGGGAACCCTGGATATTGCTGTGATGCGCCTGGGGGACCCCGCCGGCAGGCAGGTGTTTGCCAGCGGGGGTGTGGATGTGGCTGGAAGTGATTTTGACAGAACCATTATAGAAAAACGCATGCTGCCGCATTTTGGTGCGGGGTTGATCAATCATCAGCCGGAGATTCTGGAAATGATCAAGGCTGTACCGGATTGGATGGCACTGCCAGACCTGGGGACCCCCGGTAACCGTGCCATCCTGGATAGAGCCATCAGGGCAAAAATGGCACCGGTGCGGTTAAAAGCCCTGCAATCCCTGATCTATAATGACCTGGCGTTCACCTTTTATAACCGGGTGGAGGCCGCCAAGATCGCCCTTTCAACTGAAGGGGAGGCAGTGATCAATATGGAAGACCGGGATATTTCACTGTGGGAGATGTACACCCGCACGCAGCTTGAGACGGATATTGCGCCGTACCTGGTGCAGGTTGAAAATATGCTGCTGGAAACGATCGCCGCTTCAGGTCTTGAGCCCGGGCAGGTGGATGCAGTGGTAAAGACAGGCGGGTCATCCAATATTCCCCTTTTCAGCGGGATGCTGGCAGGGGTTTTTGGACCTGATAAGGTACGGGAGACCAATGCCTTCAGCAGTGTGGCAGCAGGATTGGCGATTCGAGCATGGGGGTAGTTCATTTTTCAAGCGATCTCAATATTTGTAATGTTCACGTTTTATTTTGATTCAAAATAGTAAAGTTGGTAGATTCAAAGAATTCCCTATTGACATATCATATATTAATTGTAAAATGAAATAGGATAAATAAGATAGTAATTATCCGAATAAGCTCAATAAATATAATTGAAAATGCTTATTTATTTAGGCATTGACCCAAAGGTTTCGAAAGGAGTTGATCAACAAAGAAGATTGAATTACCCGGCAGTATTTTATCGAAGTTACTTACTTTATTCGTTGAAACAAATAATATTTAATGGTAAAAGGAAAAATGTCATGAAAAATATCTATAGATTTACTGGTATCTTAATAGCAATAATGATGCTGGTCAGCCCGGTTTTTGCTGCCAGTATACCCAACCAGTGGCCTTCCGCTGGTAATACATTATCCAACACCCGTTTCCAAAATAACACATCATTGTCAGTACAAAAAGCTGCAAACTTGCAGGTACAATGGCAATTTACGACCGGCGGTGATGTTTCTGCGACACCAAGTGTGGATGTAAATAATGTTTACTTCCCGGACTGGGGCGGTAATTTTTTCGCAGTCAACCGGGCAACAGGCCTCCAGGTCTGGTCCCACAAGGTATCTGATTACACAGGCATAGCCGGGGATATCGCTCGTGATACCCCAGCCATTTATGGTGATACTCTAATATTTGGTGATCAGGCTGGCTACCATGGCAGCGGGACAGCTTATGTAGTTGCAGTGGAAAAAAACACCGGTGCATTATTATGGCGCACAGCCGTGGGATCGGTTTTCACAATTATTACCCAGTCAGCTGTTGTCGATAATGGAACTGCGTACATTGGGCTTGCTTCATCTGAAGAAGCCTTTGAAGGCTTTATCCCGGGTTATCCCTGCTGTTCGTTCCGCGGCGCTGTCATCGCATTGGATGCTGCGACAGGAGTAATTAAATGGCAGACTTACACAGCACCTGCTGGATACAGCGGCAACTCAGTCTGGGGAAGCACTCCTGTGGTAGATAAAAAGCGTAACAGCCTGTATGTTACAACCGGAAATAATTATTCAATTCCAGCCTCTGCCCAGAATTGTGTTGCAGCAGCTGGTAATGATGCGGCCGCAGTACAGGCATGTATGGCACCTGATAATTATTTTGACTCTATTCTTTCGTTAGATCTGAATACTGGAGCCGTTAAGTGGAGCAAGCCTGCGATTGCTTACGATTCATTCAACCTTGATTGTTTTCCGCAGCTTCTGCCTCCAGGTTATGTCGTGAATCCTTCCAACTGCCCTTCACCAGCCGGTCCAGATTATGATTTTGGCCAGGGTGCCATGCTCTGGAGAAAGAACGGCACTGATTTTGTTGGTGCTGGACAAAAAAGCGGCCAGTTCTGGGCGCTTAATCCTGATACTGGAAAGGTCTTGTGGATGACGCAGGCTGTACCCGGTGGCGTTGCTGGTGGTTTGCAGAGGGGATCATCGACTGACGGTAAAAATGTCTATGTTGCAGCTGCCAACAGTCTTCATCAGCCCTGGGTTGTGAATGGCGTAATCATTACAACTGGTTTCTGGGAAGCCCTGGAGATCGGAAGAGCACACGTCTGAACTCCAGTCACCTGAAGCTAT
>CAZBRI010000383.1:0-3548 GCA_964494055.1 uncultured Anaerolinea sp. | reverse complement strand
TACACGGCTCTGAACACTCTTTCCCTACACGACGCTCTTCCGATCTATAGTAAAAAGGATTAATAAAGATTGATAACGGAAACAAATTTATTTCAAAATGAGATTTTTACTTATCGAATCAGACCGGGTAAAAGTAACAAAGTTTTATTGTTACTTCATGGAATTACAGGGGATGAAAATTCGATGACGATAATCACCAGCAAAATCCCGGAGGATTACTGGCTATTCTTTCCGCGTGCACCATTTTCGTTAGATAGAGGCGGCTATTCATGGCGCGAACCCACGGCTATTCAGGGGTGGCCGGCCATCGATTTTTTCCGAAAATCCTGTTTGGCGTTAATTGAATTTATAGAAACGATTAAAACAACAAATAATTTGATGTTTTCAACATTCGATGTTTGTGGTTTCAGTCAGGGTGGCGCGATGACATTTTCCCTGGGTGCACTGTTTCCAGAATTAGTAGGAAAAATGGCCATTTTATCCGGGTTTGCGCCGATGGGAAGTGAAAAAGTAATTGTTCCAGAACAATTCAAGGACAAAACCATATTCATATCCCACGGAAAAATTGATGAAACAGTCCCGATTTCAATGGCGTACGATACAGTTACTTTATTAGAAAATAATAGTGCAAAAGTTATTTTTAGTGAAAGCGTTAGCGGACATAAAATGTCTGCCCCAAATTTAAACGCGCTGCATGACTATTTTTTAGATTAGCAAAATTTCATTTTTTGATTGACGAATATGCTATTAAAAGGTAAGCTCTAGCATTATTCAATAAAAATATAGGTAATTAAATGTCTATCACACGAAGAGATTTTCTTAAAGTTTTGGGCGGTACGGCTATGCTATCAGTTATTCGCCCTTTGAATAAATACCAATCTATTGTTAATTACGATTTTCCTGTATCAGACCATCTTGGCCGGGTTATCGAAACAATGAATTATCGAACTGAGCCGAGGATGGATGATTATACAAAGTTGAATAAACAAGCCTATCAAGATGAGATAATTACCATCAATCAAGAGATTGTTTCTGCAAATCCAGATTTTAATTATCCAAATATGCAAAGATGGTTTGAGACCCCGAATGGCTTTTTATTTTCAGGTTATGTTCAACCTGTGAAAAATTTGTCAAATCAACCAATTGATAAACTACAGCCAAATCAGTCTGGCTTTTGGGCGGAAGTGACTATTCCATTCGTTGATCTTATACTTGATAACCCTCCAGCAAAAGCACCATGGCTAAACGATGTATTAGCCAGGTCAGGAACACCACGGTTATATTACAGCCAGGTTGTTTGGATTGACCAGGTAAAAACTGGTGATAATGGGCAGCTTTTGTATCGTTTTGAAGAAAATGGCGGGCGTCCACAAGGGGCAACAGGCGGAAGCTATGGTGATATCTTTTGGGCAGATGGAAAAGCATTTAGACCGCTTACGGAGGAGGATGTTTCTCCTATTCATCCGGAAGTTGATCCAACCACTAAAAAAGTTATTGTTGACATAACTCGCGGTGTTAATACTCTCCTTTGTATGGAGGGTGATCATGAAGTTTATTTTTGCAGATGCTCACCAGGTGCAAAATTCAATAGCGACGGAACGCAGGTAGATAATTGGACCACCATACCCGGGGAATACAAAACTCAATGGAAAACTGTCTCAATTCATATGAGCGGCGGGTCAACCGGGGCTGGTTATGATACGCCTGCCGTTAGTTGGGCTAATTTTTTCGACTCACAGCACGGCATGGCCATTCATTCTGCTTTTTGGCATAATTTATTTGGTGAGCAGGTTTCTCATGGTTGTGTTAATGTGACCCCGGAAGATGCAAAATGGATATTTCGATGGACCTCGCCAAAAATTGATCTATCTACGGCAGATTTACGAAATATTCAAGATGGAACACATGTAATTATCAAAGAAAGATCATTTTAATAAAAGGGTAATTTGATGCAAATTGGAAATATCAGTATAGGTTTGGCATTCATCGCAGGAGTAGCTTCATTTTTATCACCTTGTGTACTCGCCCTTGTTCCTGCTTATATCGGCTACCTGGGCGGCAGAGCTGCTGGCGGAGAAGGCGGTAAAAACAATAAACTTATCACATTTCTTCATGGCGTTGCATTTGTGCTTGGGTTCAGTGCAGTATTTGTTCTTCTTGGCATAGCTGCTTCCGCTTTAGGCGGAATTTTATTTGATATTCGGACCTGGCTCGGTCGTATCGGTGGTTTATTAGTAGTTGTTTTTGGATTGCATATGATCGGGGTGTTTAGAATTCAATTACTAGAATATGATACAAGGCAGCAAGAATTACCTGATCCAAAATATGGTTATTTATCTTCGTTTTTAATGGGTATCTTTTTCTCAGCGGGCTGGTCGCCTTGCGTAGGTCCAGTGCTTGGGGCAATTCTTACACTTGCTCTAAATGGCGGATCAATCACGAAGGGATTTGTAATGTTATCAGCTTATTCTGCTGGTCTCGCTATACCTTTCCTTCTCGCTGCACTTGGAATTGGCTGGGTTACAACCCTATTAAGAAAATTTAACAAGGTTATGCGCTACACCGAAATTGTTATGGGAATTATCATGGTGATTATTGGTTTAATGTTGATGACTGGCGCATTTAATCTTGTTGCCACCATGTTCCCAGGCTGGTCATTCGGATTATAAAATTGTAATTTCACAAAATATTTTTTTGAGGTTTTAACAATTGATCACTGTAAATTTTTATATGCGGCCAAATTGCCCATTATGCGACAGCGCTAAAGCGGATTTGGATTCACTTCAACATGAAATACCTCATAAATTAAACATTATTGATATAGAACAAAACCCTGAAAGTCAAAAAAAATATTTTCTTGAAATACCTGTTGTTGAAGCCTATCCATATATTTTAAAATATCCATTTACCAGGCAGAATTTATTGGCTACGCTAAATGCAGCAAAAGATGGTGAAGAGCAAAGGACTAAATTGGCATCCGGAAGCAAGCTGGCTTTTGCGGATAGATTTTCCATTTGGATTGGCAGGCACTGGCTGTTTGTAATAAATTTAATTTTTATTATTTATCTTGGATTACCAATATTAGCCCCGGTACTTATGAAAGCAGGGGCTCAATTACCTGCAAAAATCATTTACACAGCATATAGTCCGCTGTGTCATCAGCTTGGTTTTCGTTCATTCTTTCTTTTCGGAGAACAACCTTTTTACCCGCGCAGTGCTGCCGGAATTGCTAACACTATTACATTTGGACAAGCTACTAATATCAACGAAAATGACTTGATCTCTGCGCGGAGATTCTTAGGTAACGAACAACTTGGTTATAAAATAGCGCTATGTGAAAGAGACGTTGCCATATATGGTGCAATAATTCTTTTTGGATTTCTTTTTGCATTGTCTGGAAGAAAAATTAAACCCTTGCATTGGGCTGTTTGGCTGGTTATATTCATCGCTCCGGTCGGCCTGGATGGCTTCTCCCAATTATTCAGCCAATTGCCTGTTCAATTTATTCAACACATATTGACCTACCGTGAAAGTACACCACTTCTTCG
>CAZBRI010000382.1:0-3549 GCA_964494055.1 uncultured Anaerolinea sp. | reverse complement strand
CTGGCTGGCAAACTGGCTGATGCCATACCCGAATGAACGCGGTCTCTGGCCTAACTTCCACAGCCCATTATCCTGGGATTTTCTTGCGATCAACACGTATTTGATGTCCAGCACAATGTACCTTTTTCTACCGCTCATCCCAGATCTTGCGATGGCGAGAGATAGGTCGACCGGCTGGAGAAAAGTATTGTACCGGACCCTCGCGTTGGGTTTCCGGGGAACCGAAGGCGAATGGACACATCTGCGTTTTGCAATGAACTTATTTGCATTCGCCATCCTGCCGGTCATGTTTTCAGTACATACCATTGTTTCTTGGGATTTTGCTGCAGCGATGCGGCCTGGCTGGAGTTCAACGATATTCGGGCCGTATTTTGTGGTCGGAGCATTGCAGTCTGGTCTTTCAGCTGTTGCCATGGTGCTGATTGTGATTCGCGCCACTATGAAAAACATGAAATATTTTATCCGGCCGGAACACCTGGACGCCCTTGGAAAATTGATGTTGATCATCTCCATGGCCTGGGCATATTTTTTCTTCAATGATTATATGGTTCAATGGTATAACGGCGATAAATGGACAGATATTTTGCTTCGCTTCCATGAAGAAGGTCCTGTCGGCTGGATGTGGTACGCCATGCTGATCTTCAATATAGCCGTTCCCTGGTTGACTTTGTGGAATAAAAAAATCCGGCGCAATCCTGCGGCTCTTTTTATCATCGGCTTCCTGGTTAATGTTGCCATGTGGTTCGAACGCTACATTATCGTACCGACTTCACTCAGTATCAACCGGTTTCCATTTACATACCAATTCTACAAACCAGGCGTCGAGATACCGCTGAGCATCGGCACCCTGGCTTTATTTATCCTCCTTTATATGCTTGCATCCCGTATCATTCCCCTGGTTCCTGTTTGGGAAGTGCAGGAAGGGCAAATGGCACATAGTTTACGCAAATTTGGTAAAGAAACAATTGTTACCGTCAGCGATCTGGAATAACGACAGGAGTATAAAAAAATGACAGATAAAAACATGCTTCTCGCATTATTTCCGGACCTGGAGCCTGCAGCACATGCTGTAGAAAAACTGCGGGAAATCGGTATTTCGGACGACAGGGTCAATGTGATCTCCGGTATTCCTGTAACTGAAGCCATGATGGGACGGCCCCGGCAGGCAAGTAATGTTCCACGGCTGGCCATGGGCGGTGCTGTTGGAGGTTTTCTGCTAGGCGTTACACTGGCATTCTGGACCCCTACAGCCTATCCATTAAACGTAGGCGGACAGGCGCTGATCCCCGGACCTCCGAGTGTGGTGGTTATTTTTGAAATGACAATGCTCGGAATGTTAATCAGTACTTTCCTTGGTGTATTTCTGGACAGCCGGTTTCCTTCTTACGAACCTAAAGAATATGTCGCTGAGATAAGTGATGGAAAAATCGCTATCCTTATTGAATGTCAGCCGGATAATGAAACAGAAATCAGATCAGAAATGACCATGCTTGGGGCAGAATCTGTCAAATATGTGGAGGCGCAGACCCTATGAGTTTCTTTCAAAGACTTCTTATTGTTATTGCTGCTGCCTCACTGATATTTGGTGCCCTTATGTTGTTTTCTTTTGACATCATAAAAATTGACTGGATCAGTTTCATGGAGATCCAGCCTTCATTCAAGCCGATGGAAAATCCATTACCTGTCGCAGCCCGCTCGATCCCGGTTGAGGGTGCTGCCTACATCCCGGGGCAGGGTGCCCCGGTCAATCCAGTCCAATCTGATCCCGTTTCTGTCGAAAGAGGCCGCAATTTATACAATGTAACCTGTATCCAATGTCATGGCCCCAAGGCTGATGGCAATGGCGTGATTGGCGGTGCACTAGTTTTCCAGCCCGCAAACCTTACAGGTGATATTGTTCAAAACAAACCGGATGGAGCATTATTCCTGACGATTTCCAATGGTATTCAAGGTGCAAGTGGACAAATTCACATGCCTGCACTGAATGAAAATCTGACTGTGAGAGACCGCTGGGATGTGGTGAATTATCTGCGCTCGATCAGGGCGGCTGTTACGCCAAAACCATAAGGAGCCATTCATGACTGACAATACAAAGAAGATCATTTCTACGGTCCTGATCGGGCTCCCTACCATGCTGGTGATCTGGATATTTTCATTGTTTTATTTTGGATGCGGTACGACAAATTCATGTACAGGAATACCGCAGCCTTTATTAACTCCCATACCAACTTTGATCCCCGCGACCATGCCGGCACCCAGGGTTGGCTTAGAAGCACAGGCAGCTACCCCAAAATGCCATATTTCGGCAGTTAACCTGATTGGTGCCTGGGTATCGGCTGGAACACCGGAAAAAGCAGTGTTTTCTTTCAATGACAATAAAGGGACCGCATGTTCCGGTACATTCCCGGATGATGTTCAAAAATTATTTTTAACCCCGAACCTGTGGTATGACGGAGCTCCTGCCTGTATTACATGTCATTATGCAGATGTTGCCAAGGCAACCAAGAATATGGACTTGAGCAGTTACAGCGGCATACTTGCCGGTTCCGGAAGACTGAACGGGGCAGCAAAAGGAAATGATATTCTCGGCGGTGGAAATTGGTCAGATGCCTTGCTGCATAAAATGCTGTATGCCCCGGACGGAAAAACCGAGATTGGAAGGCCAGCCATGCCGCTTGGCCGTTTGTCCAGCGTACCAGCGGACGGGCCTGTAATTAGTGCAGGAATTCCAGCAGTGAAATAGGAATTTCAACAATAACTGATCGATAGAATAATCATTAATAAAATCAGATCAATCCTGGAGCAATAAAAAAATGGGCTGAGAAATTTCCAGCCCATTTTTGTTTACTAGATAAACTTCAGGTATTTTTGAGTAGCTTTTTCTAAATCAGAATATTCACCCCTGTTTTCGGCGGGTAATATTTTCGCCAGTTCATACATCATCTCATCTGCCATTTGCTGCCGTACTTCTTTTGTAACTTTTTCTCCATGCGCGTCCAGGAAAAATCGAGGTCCGGCACGAAGATGGAATTTCGTCCTTTTGAAATGCTTTACATTCGTCCCGAAATGCTCACCGCCCCAATGTACAGCTGCCTGCAGCGGAGCCCCGCTGTGAAGGGCAAGCATCGCTACTCCTCCATGAGCCCTTTGTAATTTTCCTTCTCTGCTGCGTGTGCCTTCAGGTGAGATTCCCAAAATAAAGCCTTTTTCCAAAGCATCCAGCGACTTTTTCATTGCTTCCATGTCTGCTTCGCCGCGGTGGATTGGAATAATTTCCCAAACTTTAAATACCCAGCCAAGAAACCAGTTATCCCAGGTCTCTACCTTAGCCAGTGCGGTAACTTTTTGCCTGGGTGTCAACTGGGTGTACATGATCGGTGCTTCAACAGTACCGGTGTGATTGGAATAAAGGAGCAAGGGTCCATTCTGAGGGATCTTTTCAAAATCTTTTACATCGAGGTCACACAGGATGTACATTCCTAATTTGCATCCATATGTCACGATCCATTTCACAGGGTTCATCCACAACTCCAATATCCAGAAAATTAA
>CAZBRI010000381.1:0-3590 GCA_964494055.1 uncultured Anaerolinea sp. | reverse complement strand
GATGAATATCTCCACAAACCTGGCAGTAATTCTCAACATTACTCAAAACCATCTTGACCGCCACAAAACGATGGAAAATTACATTTCTGCCAAAGCCAATGTGATGAAATATCAAAAAGCAACAGATATGACCATTTTGGCCAGAGATGACCCGCACGCCTGGCAGCTCTCCGAAAAAACAAACGGCCGGCTGTTTTCATTTGGCTTCAGCCCACTACAAGCAGGCCAGAATGGTTCTTATATTGAAAATGGCAAGTTTTTTATTCGTAACGAGGGTGTCATCACCCCCCTGCCGGTCGATGATTTAATCGAACTGCGCGGAGAGCACAATCAATTAAATACCCTCGCTGCCTGTACCATCGCCTGGGCTGCAGGTTTTAGTGTTGAGAATATGCAAAAAGGCATCAAAGATTTCCATGGTGTCCCCCATCGCCTGGAATGGATCCGGAATTGGAATGGTACAGATTGGTACAACGATTCGATTGCAACCGCCCCGGAACGCACCATTGCAGCCATACGCTCGTTTGATTCACGAATCATACTGCTGCTGGGAGGCCGGGATAAAGATCTGCCGTGGAATGACCTGGCACAGCTGGTGAAAGAACGGGTCGACCAGGTGATCCTGTTTGGAGAAGCTGCTGAGAAAATTCATGCATCCCTCAAACTTCTCCCTTCTGCCGGGCGGCAGATAGGCATCACCCGGGTTCAAAAATGCTGCGAAGTGGTTGAAGCGGCCAAACAATTCTGCCAGCCTGGTTATGTAGTCCTTTTTTCGCCTGGCGGCACAAGCTATGATGAATTCAAAGATTTCGAAGAACGCGGAGAAAAATTCAAACAATGGGTACTCGAATTGTAAGTGATCCCGTAGGGACAATTAATAAGCCGGTAGTTTCGCAATCTTCTTCTTCCTTTTTTTTCACAAATGGAAATGTTGATTTCCCATTGCTGCTGGTAATGATCGCATTCGTCGTCTTCGGCCTGCTCATGGTTTTTTCTGCATCATGGGATTATTCATTATGGTGGTACAAAGACCCCATGTACCAATTTAACCGGCAGGTTGTTTCAATGATCTTCGGGATCATTGGCGCTACCTTCCTGTCATTTGTAAATTATAAAACATGGAAAAAATATTCACTATATGCCATGATTTTAACGATTGTATTTCTTTTCATCGTAATTTTCAGTCATGAAACAGGCCGCGGTCTGAAACAAGGCTCCTACCAGCCATCTGAACTTGCAAAAGTCATGACGATCGTGTACCTGGCAGTGTGGCTGCATTCCAAGAGAGAACAGCTGCATGACGTGACCTGGGGATTGCTTCCGCTGGGTGCCATTCTCGGGTTGATCGGCGGCTTGATCCTGCTTCAGCCCGATAACTCAGCTGCCTTCACCGTATTTATTCTCGGAGGTCTGTTATTCTTCCTGGGCGGCGGTGAGCTAAAACAAATATTGGTCCTGGGTGTACTGGCGATCATCGTCGTCATTTTTATTCTAAAAGTGAGTTCCACCGGTTCATCCCGTATGGAACAATTTATCCTGGGCCTGCAGGATCTGACAAAAGCCTCCGACCATGTGATCTATTCTTTCAAGGCGATCGTCAATGGCGGTTTGTTTGGCGTAGGCATCGGCCTGGCGACCACAAAATTGATCGGCCTGCCCTTCGCTCCCACGGATAGTATATTTGCTGTGATTGCTGAAGAACTTGGACTGGTTGGCTCGATCGGATTGATTACTTTGTACGTATTGATGGTTTGGCGCGGTCTTCGGATTGCATTCAATGCCCCTGACCTGCTTGGCAGCCTGCTCGCCTCCGGATTATCCCTGTGGATCGGTCTTGAAGCATTGATCAATATCCTGGTCATGGTAGGATTAGCCCCGTTTGCAGGGAATGCATTGCCTTTTATCAGTTACGGAGGATCCAATCTCGTATCATCTTTTATCGCTATTGGAATTCTGATGAGTGTTTCCAGGCAAAATGGAATCAAATCAGAAGAAGAAGAACCTGAATCTGAAGAATGGAGAGACCTCAGTGCGAATATTGATTTGCGCGGGCGGAACCGGCGGCGGCGTATATCCCGCATTAGCAGTTCATAAAGCCATTCTAAACGCCCGCCCGGATACAGAAATCCTCTGGGTGGGCGGTGATGGCGGTATGGAATCCGTGCTCGTTGAACGAGCCGGTATTGCATTTAAATCCATCCCTGCCGCTGGTGTGCACGGGGTGGATATTCGCCGTTTACCGGGCAGCATTTCAACAATTCTGAAGGGCATCAAAAGAGCCGGCCGGATTTTGAAAGATTTTAAGCCAGACGTAATATTCTTTACCGGTGGTTTCGTTGCGGTCCCTGTCGCCCTGGCGGGCAGGTCTTTCCCCAAATTGTTATTTGTCCCGGATATCGAACCGGGTCTGGCACTTAAAGTCCTGTCTTATTTTTCAACCTGCATCACAGTTACATCAGAAGACTCTGCAAAATATTTCTCCAGGAAAGCCCGGATAGTTCCAACCGGTTACCCGGTACGGGCGGAACTTACGGCCTGGAACAGGCAAAACGCCAGGCAGTATTTTGGAATTAATGAACAAAAAAAGGTCCTGCTTGTTTTTGGTGGTTCCAAGGGAGCCCGTTCTATTAATAATGCTCTTCTTTCAACCCTGGAACCATTACTTAAAAATATGGAAATTATTCACATCAGTGGAGAATTGGACTGGCCGCAGGCAGAAAAAAAACGATCCGGGCTCGGAGAAGCCATGCAGCAGAATTATCACGCTTTTCCGTATATGCATGAAGAAATGGGTGCTGCGCTGGCAGCCGCTGACCTTGTACTCTCCCGGGCTGGTGCTTCAGTGTTGGGCGAATTCCCGTATTTTGAGCTGCCGGCAATCCTTGTCCCCTATCCTTATGCCTGGCGTTATCAAAAAGTAAATGCCGAGACACTTACAAAACGCGGTGCGGCACTCTTGATCGAAGACCACCTTCTGGCCGATACCTTGTTTGGAACGGTTGATAAATTAATTAATTCTTCTGAAGTCCTTCTGGCGATGCGTTCCGCGATGGCATCTCTGAAAAACCCGGATGCTGCCGGAAAAATTGCAGCGCAATTATTTGAAATAGCTGGAGAAACGCATGATCAGTATTAATTTTGTTTTCTGGTTATTTGTCCTGCTCTTCGGGATAATCGGCATGATGCGGGGCTGGGCCAAAGAGCTTTTGGTGACCTTCAGCGTGATCCTGGCACTGGCCTTTAACAGCCTGCTCATGCGCTATGTTCCCATGTTCAAGGAATTACCGCCCACCGAGCTGCCATTATTCTGGATCAGGCTGACACTGGTCATTTCCCTGGTCTTCTTTGGTTATCAAACCGTCGGGTTGTCACATTTCGCAGCCAAGGTCATCCGCGAGAAATTACAGGACAGCCTGCTCGGCTTTGTACTCGGTGCTGTAAACGGCGTCATGGTGGTTGGAACGATCTGGTATTACCTGATTGAGGCAAATTACCCATTCCCCGACTACATCACCCCGCCTGTTCCGGGAACACCAATGGGTGATGCAGCCGCGCAAATGCTGCCGTGGCTGGCTCCCCGGTTGATGGGT
>CAZBRI010000380.1:0-3611 GCA_964494055.1 uncultured Anaerolinea sp. | reverse complement strand
AACCCTTGCAAACAAAGGATTTTCTGTCAGGCCGTATCACGCCGGATTGGAAGATGATCAAAGACGGAAGAACCAGGAAGCATTCATCAGGGATGATGTTCAAATTATCATTGCAACAATCGCTTTTGGGATGGGGATTAATAAACCGAATGTACGCTTCGTGCTTCATCATGATCTCCCAAAGAGTCTTGAAAATTATTACCAGGAAATTGGCCGGGCAGGCCGGGATGGATTACCTGCCCATTGCCAGCTCCTGTATTCATATTCAGATGTCGCAAAATTGAGATTTTTTATTAAAAGTAAAGAGGGCGAAGAGAAAATTGTAGCCAATCAACATCTCGATACGATGGTTTCTTATGCCGAGGATGAAAAAAATTGCAGGCGGAAACCCCTTCTTCAATATTTCGGCGAGGATCACAAAGAAAATAACTGCAGCAATTGTGATAATTGCAGCAGCCCGCCGCCTATCCTGGACGATATCACCACCCCTGCCCAAAAATTCCTTTCATGTGTAATTCGAACAGGCGAGCGTTTTGGTGCAGGTCATATTATTGATGTTCTGCTGGGTTCAAAAAATGAAAAAGTTATTCGCTTCGAACATGATAAATTATCTACCTACGGAATTGGCAAGGATTTAACAAAAAAACAATGGATGAGCATCGCCAGGCAGTTAGCCCAGACGGGTTACTTAATCCAGGGCGGGGAATTTCACACATTAAATTTAACACCACGGGCTTCTGATGCGCTAAAGAATCGATCAAAAATTTTCGGTAAGCTCAAAGAGGATGCTGCCCAGGCTCCAAAAAAATCGAATATTGACGAATTGGAATATAACCATGCATTGTTTGCCATTCTGCGTAACAAACGCAAAGAATTAGCAGATGAAGCAAATATACCTCCTTATATAATCTTTTCAGACAGAACATTGATTGAATTATCCTCATATTTACCCCGTTCTATGGAAACTTTCCTTAAGATCAATGGAATCGGCCAGGTAAAAGCAGACAAATATGGGTTGATCTTTCTAGAGTTGATCAAAAGTTATTGCGTTAAGCATGATTTGCCGGAAAAAGAGTTTGCCGAACCGGTAAAAACAAAAAAAGAAACAACAATAAAAGAAAAATCAGAAAAACAATTAAGGTACCAGGTGATAGGTGCTGAATTTTTGAACGGTATGGAAACAGCATTACTGGCAGAAAAATATCAATTGCCCATTAGTTCAATAGTTAGCTATTTATTAAAGTACTCTGCAGAGGTTTCACTTCTTCCCCGCATCCCGGCATTGTATTCCTTAGCCGAAACTCCCCCGGAGATACAGCAAAGAGTATTTTCAGCATTTAATGAACACACCACTGACTTATTAAAACCAATATTCGAAATAATGGAAGAAAAAGTTTCTTATGATGAATTGAGATTGCTGAAATTGATCTTTTTGACTGAACAAGACCAAAACTCATGATCGATTTTCTAAAGCAGATTTCCATCAATAAATAAATTCGGTAAATACTGGAATTATTTTGCTAGATTGTTTTTAATATTATTAGAATTTGCGGCAATGCAAATACCCGCCATAAGATAAAATATAAAAATATTTAATTTGGCAGAAATAAAATAATCGAACTGGTAAATTTTTCTGGTAAATCAGTCGACATTTAGTAACACCATTACTCAGGAGCAGCCCAAAAATGCCTCAAAAGTTTTATATTGATACCCATAAGGGCATCACCTTCTTGATTGTGCTAGTGTTTATCGCTTATTTCAACCAATGGAATAATCCAACGGCAATGATCTACCTGGCTTTGCATGGCACATATGGCTTATTATGGGTACTAAAAAGTAGATTTTTTCCTGACCAGCAGTGGCAGCAAAAATCCAGCATTTGGTACGGTCTTTATATCTGGGCCGGTTTAAGTATGTACTGGGCTTCACCATTTATCATTGCATCACGATCGGTTCAGGCACCCGCCTGGCTATTGGCAATCAGCATTTCAATGTTCTCATTTGGCGTCTTCTTCCATTTTGCGTCAGATATGCAAAAATACATAGAATTAAAATACAACCCGGGGCACCTGATCACGGATGGACTAATGCGCAAAGTTCGAAACATGAATTATTTTGGTGAATTTTTAATTTACCTGGGTTTTTCATTGCTTCCAATGCACTGGCTCCCATTGCTAGTAATGTTGGTCTTTATAGTGATTATCTGGATTCCAAACATGATCAAAAAAGATCGGTCTTTGGCAAGATACCCGAATTTTGCTGAGTATAAGAAAAGCTCGAAATTCATCATTCCATTCATATTCTAGAGAGAAATAAAATGAAAACCTCAATCTTAGTTAAATCTTCAACATCGTTCACTGGCATTGTGCTTACCCCGGCTTTCAGCCCAGAAGTGATTTCGCTTGACACTGTTGGTAAAGAACCTGGAGATGTCAGACTCTCTGGATCAAAAGGCTTATTATCATTAGGTCCCCAAAACAAATTTTCAACAGAAATGATCCGGCGGGCCGGCGGGACACTTTCAAAATGGTTGGCCGCTAACAATGTAGCTGAAATTGGTATTGACATCAGTCCGTTATTGGCAACCGGAATGGCACCTTCCAACGCGATTCCGGCATTAGTCGAGGGTCTGTTACTGGGAAGTTTTAATTTCGATGGTTACAAATCAACACGGGAAGAAAAATCTTGTTGTGTGAATTTTCTATTTGAAGATAAAACGATTTTCAATCTGACCGAGATCCAAAATTACATTGAAAAAGCTGCCATCATCTCCGAAGCTGTAAATTTATCCAGGGAATGGGCCCATGAACCGCCGAATGTGATAAATCCAGTCACACTTGTTGAAAGAGTCAAAAAAATTGCATCTGATGTCGGTTTGAAATGTACTGTGCTGGATGATAAACAGTTATCTGAAATGGGCGCGGGTTCAATTGTTGCTGTAGGAAAAGGTTCAAATACTCCCAGCCGCCTGATCATTCTTGAACATACAGGCAGCGGTAAGGGCAAGCCGGTCGCACTCGTTGGTAAGTCATTGACAATGGATACTGGCGGCTATTCTTTAAAAACCACCGACGGCATTGTGAGCATGAAATATGACAAATCCGGTGGAATGACCGTCATCGCTTCCCTGGTTGCCGCTGCACGCCTTAAATTGAATACGAATGTAATCGGCGTGATCGCTGCCGCAGAAAATATGATCTCGAGCAGCGCCTATCGGCCGGATGATATTCTCAAAGCTCTTAACGGGAAAACTATCGAAGTCATCAGCACAGATGCTGAAGGCCGCCTTGTTTTAGCTGACGCCCTGACCTACACCGAAAAAACCTTCCAGCCGCGTTCGATAATTGATATTGCCACGCTCACTGGTGCTGTTGTCATCGCCCTCGGGTCAGTCAGGGCTGGTCTGCTATCGAACAATGATGATCTCGCCGCTTCTATTTACCAGGCCGGAGAAAAAACCTTTGAACGCGTCTGGCGCATGCCGCTTGATGAAGATTATTTTGAACAGATAAAAGGCACGGATTCTGATATAAAAAACTCAGGCGGCAGAAAAGCCGGGACCATAGATCGGAAGAGCGTCGTGTAGGGAAAGAGTGTTCAGAGCCGTGTAG
>CAZBRI010000379.1:0-3617 GCA_964494055.1 uncultured Anaerolinea sp. | reverse complement strand
TAGCTTCAGGTGACTGGAGTTCAGACGTGTGCTCTTCCGATCTCCGCATAGTTGCAACCGGTGCAGTCGGGCTAAATTTACCGCGAAAAGTATATTTTGAAAAAGAATTATCTTTTGTCAATTCACGATCCTACGGACCCGGACGATATGACCCCGTCTACGAAGAAAAAGGAAAAGATTACCCGATCGGTTACGTTCGCTGGACCGAGGGCAGGAATTTTCTGACGATCGTTGAACTCCTTGAAAGCGGGAAGCTGAAAGTACAATCGCTGATCACCCAGAGAATTAAAATCGAAAAAGCTGATGAGGCTTACGATATTATTACCGGCAAATCAAAAGTTCCATTCCTTGGCGTACTGCTTAAATATTCCGACGGCCCGGCAGAAAAAACATCGCCTGTTCACTTCCATCAAAAAAGCGCGAAACCAGATGATGTCGTCAAGCTCGGTGTACTCGGGGCTGGTTTGTATGCCAATGCCACTCTGCTGCCCGCGATTAAGAAAATTCCGGCCATATCCCTGGTCGGGATCGCCTCTGCCAGTGGAATGCATGCGCAGCATTCAGGTCAAAAATTCGGCTTTGCCTATGCCTGCTCAGATGATGAACAAATCCTGCAGGACCCGGAAATCAACACAACTGCCATCCTGACCCGGCACGACAACCATGCAGATCTTACCGTGCGAGCACTGCGAGCCGGCAAACATGTTTTTGTAGAGAAACCACTGGCAGTCACCATCGAACAGTTGGAATCAGTTGAAGCAGCCATGCAAGAAAATCACCCGGGCCTGCTGATGGTGGGATACAACCGCCGATTTGCACCCCTGGCAGCCAGGTTATCAGATTTTTACCGCAGCCGCAGCGAGCCGATGTATGTTCATTACCGGATCAATGCCGGGTATATCCCATTGAATCACTGGACGCATGACCCCGTGCTTGGCGGCGGCAGGATCATCGGGGAAGGCTGCCATTTTGTGGACTTGATCACATACCTTGTTGGCAGCGCCCCGGTTTCTGTAACTTCAAGCGGCCTGCCCAACAATGGAAAATACAGGGACGACAATATCAGTATGACATTCCAATTCAATGATGGCTCAATAGGTGTTGTGGATTACCTGGCAAATGGTGATAAATCATTTTCCAAGGAAAAAATCGATGTTTTCTGCGGCGGAAAGATTGGCATCCTGGATGATTACAGAACCCTGCAGCTTGTTGAGAACGGGAACCGGAAAAACTTTAGCTCAGGCTTCAAACAGGAAAAAGGACATTTGCACGAGATGATCCAGCTTGTGAAGAGTATCAATGCCGGTATCCCCCCAATACCTTATACTCAGCTTTTTAGTGTCAGCAGAGCCATGTTTGCAGCAGTTCGTTCCCTGCAGCAGGACGGCGAAAAACAGGAAATATAAGATTTTTTACTAAAGAATTAGTATTTACTTTATCAATTTAAACCTGCAATAATTGAAAATAGTGATGGCAATCAGAAAATTCGTTTCTGGTAAAATGGATGCGGCACACAAAAAAATGAAACAATGCGCCAGAGCTATTAAAGGAAAAGGATCTACGATCTGAATGGTCTATAATTTTCGCCTGTTCTGGCGCATGGCAGTCAAGTCAATATTTTATTCAAAAAATACGGTGGGGAGATTAAGCCGCAAAAGAATAGCATTCCTGCTGATATTTTATACAATCTGGCCGGCCTGGTCGATCATTACCTGGATCTGTTTTTTCCTGGACGACCTGTTTTTCCCGGGTTACAGATCCCAGCCCATTGAAAAACCGCTGTTTATCCTGGGAAATTTCCGGAGCGGGTCAACTTTTCTGCACCGGCTGCTATCGCGGGATACGGCCATGTTTACAAGCCTGCGTACATGGGATATTTTCCTGATGCCTTCAATTACGCAGAGAAAGATCTTTTGGACGCTGGCAAAAGTTGACCGGTTTTTTGGCGGTCATGTAATGAGTTATCTAAAAAACTTTGATAAAAGATCCCTTGGCCAGGTAAAAATTCACAAGATCAGCTTCTTTGAACCAGAAGAGGATGAAAACATCCTGCTGCACATCTGGTCAACATTCTTCGTCAGCCTGTTATTCCCGTTTTTAGACGAGCTTCCGCCCTACCAATTCTTTGATGAAGCCATCTCTGAAAATGATAAGAAAAAGATCATGGGTTTTTACCGGGAATGCATCAGGCGTCACCTATACGCAACCGGCGGTAAGCTGCACTTTGCATCCAAAAGCCCGGCATCCAGTGCAAAGATCGAAACGCTTCTGGAATTTTTTCCGGATGCCCGGATTCTTTACCTCGCACGCAACCCGCTGGACATGCTGCCATCCACCATTTCCTGGTTATCCTATGCGTGGAACGTCTTCAGCAAAACGGGTAAAAAATACCTTTACCGTGACCAGGTTCTGGCGCTTTCAAAATACTGGTATTTTCATCCGCTGGATGTAATAGATAAGAACCCATCCCCAAATCACATGATCATTAACTATGATGAACTGATCCGCTGGCCGGAAGAGATCATCCGTTCGTTCTACGATCAATTCGGTTATATTGAAAGCCCGAATATGGAACACATCATCCAGGCTGCGATCGAAGAAACCCGGAGTTTTCACAGTGATCATGTGTATCATTACGAGGAAATGGGGTTCACACACGATGAGATCCTGCAGGAATTCGATGAAATATTTACCAGGTTTGATTTCGACCGTCGGTCGGAAAAGCAGCCAGCACCCATCAAGCAGCAGGTACAGCCGGTCTTTGCAGCAGAGCTGCCGCTGGCAGGAGATTAAAAGATAGAAGTCCCTCTTTTTTATAAAGGGACTTCTATCTTTTATAATCGCTGCCTACCAATTAATCTGTACCTTTGAGAAAAGGTGCAATAATAACCTATTGGATAATTAATAAAAAATGTTTTTCGGCAAAATAATTTTGCCAATTACATATCATTTTTTCAGGATAGGCGGAAGAACCAGGTAGCGGTCCGGCAAGGGAGGTAATGGCAGTTTAATTCTGCCTGAACGGTAAGCATACAAAACAACCCCGGAAATCAGCATTAAAAAGGAAATTACCTGTGTCGTACTGATCCATGAACCGCCGAGATGGGGTTGATCAGGCCGGAAAAACTCGATCAAAAAACGCCCGAGACCTGCAAATATCAGCCAAAGAAAGAATAATGACCCAGGTTTCATATTCCCGGCAAATTTTCTCGAAATATAGATGATCAGACCGAAAAATACAAAATTCCACAACATTTCATAGGCAAAAGTCGGGTGAAAGCGGGTCGTTGAAAGCGGGAAAGCGGTTAAGTCCTGGTAAACCCCGAGCCGGTGTGCCGCATCGATCGGGATCCCCCATGGCAATGTTGTCGGCTGCCCGTAAAGTTCCTGGTTAATAAAATTTGCCGGCCTGGCAATCGCCTGTCCCAAAAGGGTCGCAGGGGCGATTGCATCCAGGAAAAGCCAGGGGTCCATTTTATTGTGTTTCAAATAAAATACCATCGCAGCCGCACCGAACAGGAGACCCCCATAAAAATGAAGTCCTCCCTGCGGGATATTCATGATCTGAAGCGGGTTCTGCATGTAATACTGGTTTCCGCCAAAAGTGGCATTGGCGA
>CAZBRI010000378.1:0-3624 GCA_964494055.1 uncultured Anaerolinea sp. | reverse complement strand
AGATAGCTTCAGGTGACTGGAGTTCAGACGTGTGCTCTTCCGATCTGGTAAATCACCAGGTATTTTACGTGCAGGAATACATCAACAAACCCGGGCGTGATATTCGCGCCTTCGTGATTGGCGACGAACCGATCTGCGCTATTTACCGGTCCTCGGAAAACTGGATTACCAACACAGCCCGCGGCGGTGTCGCCACCAACTGCCCGATCACTGATGAAATTGCGGATTTATGCCGCAGAGCTGCACAGGCTGTAGGCGGCGGTTTGCTCGCGCTGGATCTCTTCGAGACCGAAAACGGCATGACTATCAATGAGATCAATCACACCATGGAGTTCCGGAACAGTATCACAACCACCGGTGTCAACATCCCCGAGAAAATGGTGGATTATGTGCTGTCGCAGGCACTCAACAGCAGCAGAAGGGCAGCCTCTGTAAGATCCAATGCTTATTTTTCTGGCAGGTCTGCCGGGATCACCACCCCATTATTTGCAGCTTAAACCGCCGGGGGCAGACTGCGTATTCAGGATGGTTATGAAATTCATTCACCGCAGAGTCCGCAGAAGACCGCAGAGGTTTTAATAAGTGAGTGAAAGGAGATGATCATCCTTCGCGCCTGGTCAAAATATCTCAGCGAACTCAGCGCACTCCGAGGTTTAAGCTCTACAGTTTTTTAATCATTTAATCGGGTCTTTACTGATTTCTCCCGGTAATTGCCCGCTTAACCGGCTCTTCATCATTTTGGCCTGGATCATCGGAAACTTTCTTTATCGGGTAGAATTGGGATATGCAGTCAATTATTGAACAATTTCCCGGGCAGGTTTTGATAATCCTTTGAGCGCACCCAAACCCCAAACGTTCCAATTCTTGAATTTGGGCTCCATTAAACCATCCGGCTGGATGCGTGAGCAAATGCGCAGCGACCTGGAGCATGGCTTTGTCGGGCACCTGGATGAATTGGTGCCGGACCTGATACAGCGCGATGACATTTACGGCGCGGATAGGCTTTCAAGAACAGTGGGTACCAAGGAGCTGGGGGTGTTGGCCAAAGAAAAGCAGTGGGAAGTTCAGTTCCTGTGGTGGAACAGCGAGACCCAATCCAACTGGCTGGACGGCATGCTGCGGAACGCTTTATTGCTCGATCATCCCGATTTTATTGAAAAAGCACGGGTGCGCATCGAGCATCTGCTCAGCACCCAGGACGAAGACGGCTACCTTGGCATTTATGCTCCGGACCTGCGCTTCAATTTCGACGGCGAGAATGGTGAGTTGTGGGCACAGGCCTCGCTTTTCCGGGTACTTCTCGGCTGGTATGAGGGGACCGGTGATCAGCGTGCTTTCGAAGCGGTTCGCAGAGGGGTGGAAGTGATCATGCAGGCTTACCCGGTTGGCTGTTCGCACCCATTCAGAGTCAAGAATGACTTTGCGGGAGTCTGTCACGGCTTGATGCTGACCGACACACTCGACCGGCTGTATCAGTTGACGGGTGAGGCGGGATACCTGGATTATGCCAAATGGCTTTATTTTGAATATAGTGACAGCAAGCTCAGCGCAGATGACGTTTCCCTTGCGCACCTCCAAACCCCCCGGTACCGCTTCAAGGCGCACGGGCCGCACACTTATGAACACCTGCGCTCACTGCTGACTGCCCGGTACGCGGAAGATGATCCGGTGCTGAATCAGGCCATGGCGGCTTATCTCAAAAAGCTGGATATATGCCTGACACCCGGAGGCGGACCGATAGGGGATGAGATGATCGGCGGCAGGCGGGCTGATGCTTCGGAAACAGGCTATGAATATTGTTCCCTGCAGGAACTCTTTGATTCGTATAGCCATTTGCTGCAAAAAACAGGTGATATGCAGTGGGCGGACCGCGCTGAATGGCTTTTTTTCAACGCCGGGCAGGGTGCGCGTCACCCTGCTGTTGATGTCAGCCCGGGCGTTGATTCAGCCGTTTGCCCCGGAATCGCTTACCTGAAGACGGATAACTCAAGTTCCATGACCGGCCCGCTGCATCCTGGAGACCCTCAATCGTCAGAAAACCCGCAGCTGCGCTACAAGTACTCACCAGCGCACCAGGATGTGGCAGTCTGCTGTGCACCCAATGCCGGGCGGATCATGCCGTACTACGCCAGGGCCATGTGGATGAGAACAGCCGAAGGGCTGCTGGCAGCGCTTTACGGGGCCTCTGAGCTGCGGGCTGATGTGAACGGGGTGGGGGTGCGGATACGGCAGGAGACGGATTATCCTTTCAGGCCGTCCATCACCTTCAGCATCGCAACAGACCATCCGGTGGAATTTACCCTCAGCCTGCGTAAGCCCGCCTGGGCAGCAGGTTTCAGCCTCAGCGCTACTGAGTTTACCGAACAGGATACCATGATACACATCCGCCGTACCTGGCGGACGGGAGACCAGGTCACAATCACTTTTAGAGCTGCTGTAAAGATCAAGCGCTGGCGGGATGAATATGTTATCAGTCACGGCCCGCTGGTTTTCTGCCTGCCGCTGGGTGCCGAACAAAACCCTGGCCGAGAGTACCTCCCGGGGTTTGCGGACCGGTACTATTCTCTTTTAAATGAAGAAGCCCTGGAGTATGTTCTGCCGGCAGGGGCATTTTTTTCTATTGAGACGCAGCCATTCAACCCAGCCCGGCCGTGGGAATCGATCAGCCTGTTCGGCTTGCTCAAGGATGCTGAAGCCAGGCAGTTGATACCTGTCACGCTCATCCCGATGGGTGCGGGCATTCTGCGCAAAGTGACATTCAAAAAGGATGTGGAAAAATGAATTCATTCGAACGTTACCAGGCGCGCCTGGCTGGACAGCCAGTAGACCGCCTGCCCAATTTTGACATCCTGATGATGCGTGCAGCCCATCACATCCAGCAGCCGCTCTCGCTTTATTACCAGGATTATCGTGTGCTGGTGGATGCGAACCTGGCTGCTGCAGCCGATTTTCATATTGATATCCTGCAGGCCATCTCTGACCCCTACCGTGAAGCGGTTGATTTTGGCCTTGAAGTTGAATTCCCAACTGATAACCTGCCCATCAACCGTAAACCGCTGCTGTCAGAGCAGTCGGACCTGCGGAAACTCGTTCCACCGCTTCCCTCATCCGGCAAGCGCATGAGCGACCGCCTGGAAGCTGTCCGTCTTTTCCGCGAAAAAGCCGGCGGCGAGATCCCGATCATGGGCTGGGTGGAGGGTTCGCTGGCAGAAGCCTGCGACCTGCGCAGCATGTACCTGGTGATGACCGACCTTGTCAGCAGTCCCGCCTGGCTGACCGAAGTGCTGGAAGTGTGCGTGGAAACCGGCATCGCCTTTGCCCGCGCACAGGTAGCTGCCGGCGCGGATATCATCGGGCTGGGGGATGCCGTCTGTTCGCAGATCTCGCCCAAAATGTACCGTCAGTTTGCCCTCCCATACGAACAGCGTATCTTTGCTGCTGTGCATGAAATGGGAGCTGCCGCCCGGCTGCATATTTGCGGCAACACAACCCGCCTGCTGCCGGATATGCTGCAAAGCAGTGCGGATATCATTGACCTGGATTGGATGGTGGACCTGGAAAAGGCTTCAGCCCTGTTTGGCGGCCAGGCAGCCATTTGCGGCAACTTCGACCCGGTGACGGTCA
>CAZBRI010000377.1:0-3647 GCA_964494055.1 uncultured Anaerolinea sp. | reverse complement strand
ATCCTGCGGGATCTGAGAATGGGTGTTCATGATGTGATCGTCGGGATCAACCTGTTGCGGGAAGGGCTGGATCTCCCTGAAGTATCCCTGGTTGCAATTTTAGATGCCGATAAAGAAGGATTTCTGCGGTCAGGCACTGCCCTTATCCAAACGATTGGACGGGCTGCAAGGAATTCCAACGGCAAAGTGATTATGTATGCTGATCGCATGACTGATTCAATGAAATTTGCCATTGGAGAAACTAACCGGCGCCGTGATAAACAAATTAAATACAATACTGACCACGGAATCGTTCCTGTCAGTATACACAAAGCAATCCGGGATATAACCGATTCACTCTCTATTGAGGGTCGTGAAAAAGTCATGGCGATGGGGGATGAAAAAGGTGCTTATAGAGTTAATAAAAAGAATGAATCCACCAATCTCAAAGAACTGGCAGCTGTTGTGACAGCCCTGGAAAAACAAATGAAAGAGGCTGCCAAGAATCTTGAATTTGAAAAAGCAGCAGCCATCCGGGATGAGATATATGAATTGAAGGGTTTATTGGCAGATGACAGTAAGCTGAAACCCTGGGAGCGGATCAAATTATTATCTGGTGAAGGATAATTTGAAAACTTCAAGCCGGGTGCGGATGATGCCTCTCTTTGAAAGCATCAACTTTTGGAGCGATCAACCCTGCGATAAAAATCAATGCTGAACCAATGACACTGATCCAAAAACCGATTCCGGGAAATGCCCGAAATTTAACCCATACGATCCACCAGATCGCCAGGGAAACCAGGCTAAGTAAACCGCTTGAGAGCATGAGGTTTTTGTCATGGTTCCTTGCATAAGGTTGAATAAAGATTCGAAATATAGCGTAGAATGCCAATAATGATGGAATGATCAGCAGAATATTGACCCACCAGTAATTTCCGCTGAACAACATGGTCAGGGAACTTTTTCCGCAAAGTACACCATTAGTACTGAAGAAGGATTCAAATTTTGGCAGGAACACCGGTCTGCTGGTTGATGCGTCTCCAGCCGTTACAGGTGTACAGCCCATCTCTTCGGCCTGCAGCTGGCTGACTTCATTGGCTTGACCATTTCCGAACTGAATTACCGAAAGACCTCTCCCTGCGGGCAGAAAAAGACCGGCAATAAGCAAAATCGCAGCAAAAACAAGGAGATAAACTGAAAAAGGTCGTATCATAATCGTCCTCCTTGAAGGTCTATTGCAGGAAATAAAACAGATTACCTTGTTTTATAAATTATTCCATTATAAAAATTATACAACTTTGAAGATTATTAACCAAATTTATCTGAAATTTCAATCATCAGTCAACTATTTGCCAAATACTTAATCAGCTTAACCCGGTAAATAATAAAAAAATAATCACCCAAAAATACAGGTGATTATTTTTAATTTGAAAAGACGTAGCCTAATAATTATCAGCCGATTAAAAAATTCATCAACCGGATAATGGCACCAATAATAATGGTATCTGAGTTTTTTTGATTACCCCGGGTGCTACTGAGCGTGCCCAAAATGCCTCCATACCGGTTTTCCGATGCGTTGACATCAAGATCAGGTCAGCATTGACCCTGGCCGCAGTGGATAGGATTACCTCTGCCGGATCACCGCGCCCAATTTCAGCATCAGTCGAAAATCCTTCAGATATGAAATCATTCAGGTGCTGCTGTAAATGACCTTTTGCCTCGTCTTCGAGGATATCGAAGAATACGGATGAAGTTGCAGGAAGCATACTGCTGATGGCAGCCTCAGTACCTGTTAATGTACTAAAAGTCGGGATGACGGTAAGAAAATAGATGCTGGAATTAAATGCTCTCGCGATATTCTTCGCATAATCGAGACTGAGATCATGTTTCGACTCACCATCCAAAGGTACAAAGATTTTTTTTATGGAAAAAGATTCAGGTAATGAATTTTGCGGCTGAAGCATTAATACCGGTGTTTGTCCGCCAGAGATAACCTGCTGCGCTATATTCCCAAAAACAAAGTCACGAATACCACCCTGACCATGTGCGCACATAATGATCAAATCCGGGGAATATTCTTCAGATGCATGAAAAATTATGCTTTTTGCAACATCCTTGACTTCAGCTGTATGAACATGTGTTTGAATGTCAACGGGTTCGCCAGAATAAGTTTTGGCAAGATTAGATAAATAGGTTTCTGCTTCATCCACACGGGATATGTGATGGTCCGCATGAATCGATTTTGGAGCGTCTTTTTCGATGATATGCAGCAATGTTATGCCGGCATTCATTGATCTGCCAAGTGAAATTGCAGGATTGAGGGCAGTCTCAGCCAATTTTGATCCGTCGAGCGGAACAAGAATGTTTTTAAACATATTTATCTCCCGAAAATGACTTGAAAAATAAGAAAGAAATTCAAGCCAATAATCATTACGGCAACTATAATGGCTGCGAAAGTTGTAATTGGTTTGTTAACAAGCTCGCCCATAATTGTTTTGCTGCGAGTAAATTGGATCAATGGAATGATGGCAAAAGGCAGGCCGAAGCTCAACACAACCTGGCTGATTACCAGTGTTTTTGTAGGTTCCCAGCCGATGGCTATCACAGCAATTGACGGAAGAATCGTTGCGACCCTGCGGATCCAGGGCTGAACATGTTTATGAATAAATCCTTGCATGATCACCTGTCCGGCCATTGTGCCAACAGATGAGGATGAAAGTCCGCTGGCGAGCAGGGAGATGCCAAAAATATACTGAGATGCTTTCCCGAGTAAAGGCACCAGTATGCGGGGGGCATCTTGAATCGATCCGACATTTGTAAGCCCGGAGTTGTGAAATGTAGTCGCTGCCATGATCAACATCGCCATATTGATAAACATGGCGGCTCCCATGGCGACTACCACATCAATGATCTCATAATTGAAAAGCCTTTTTTGAAGTACAGGGTTTTTTACGACAATTCTGTCCTTCATCAGGGCAGAATGCAAATATATAGCATGGGGCATGACAGTTGCACCGAGTATACCGGTTGCAAGAATTAGACTTTCTGTACCGGACAGGTGCGGCACAACAGCGTGATAGGCTACCTGTCCCCAATCGGGTTTTACGATAAAAATCTCAACCAGGTAACTCAAGCCAACGACACCCACAAAAGCCGTGATGACAGCTTCCAGGGGTCTGAAGCCATAGCGTTCCAATCCGAGAATTAAGAATGTGATGATTCCGGTAATAACGCCAGCCCAGATCAGTGGAATCCCAAAAAGCAAGTAAAAACCAAGTGCTGCCCCTAAAAATTCTGCCAGGTCTGTGGCAATCGCCACTAATTCAGCGATGATCCACATGGTGTAGACTACCCAAAGAGGATATTGGTCACGGCAATGTTCTGCCAGATTTTTACCGCTTGCAATCCCGAGTTTGGCGGAGAGGGATTGCAGCAGCATAGCCATCAGGTTTGAAAGAACAATGACCCATAGGAGTTCCAATCCAAATTTTGCCCCACCCTGAATATTGGTGGCAAAATTTCCCGGGTCCATATACGCCACACTCGCAATAAAGGCTGGACCCATGAACGGCATCAGGCGGGCAAACCAGCCTTTTTTACTGGTACCGGTCAGAACTTCCCTGGCATTTAATTGCGTTTGAGTTTGACTATTTTTCAAATCAGTATTT
>CAZBRI010000376.1:0-3652 GCA_964494055.1 uncultured Anaerolinea sp. | reverse complement strand
TGGCAGGCTCCAGCAGCTGTAAGGAGCCGTTCAGCAGGGCCATATCGTAGTTTGGCGGAATGATGTACGCACAATTGGGCTGTATCACCATCCCGTCTTCGACTTCGTAAACTTGCATACGGGTGTAGCGCTTGACGAGATCGCTGAGAATACTTTTATGGTTAGGAGCGAGGTGCTGCACCAGGACGAACGCCATACCGGGGTCTTCTGTTGCCGGTATGCCTGAGAAAAAAGCCTCAAATGCAGCGAGACCGCCGGCAGAAGCTCCAATACCAACTATCGGAAAGGCAGCCGTAATTGTTTCTGGTTCAATGATATGAGATGGCACAATTTCTGGTTCTGTTACCTTAATTTTTTTTGTGCTCATATATATATACTCCTGAATAAAGTAAAGAATTCCCTTATCCCCTTATTTATTATCTCACAATAACACCATTTATTAACATCTAATTTTAATGTTTGTTAATTAGAAGCAGCCCCGGTGAGTGACAGCAGGCAATCTCTAACCAATCTGCGCATAGCCAACTATAAACAGGGCTCTCAGAAGTAAAAATACTTATTCCAGGGCTGCAATAAACCTTCTAGTCATAAATCACATCCTCAAAGAACCTTCTTACCAGGCATTTCACGCAATAGTATTTTGCTTCAGAAGGGTTCAAAAGAATAAAATCCAGCACTCCTGCATCGTAGCCACAAAGAACATTCTTATCTTTGGCTCTTTCCGCAAGGGTTTTTCTCTCAAGCGGGTTCGCTAGAATAATCCCTATCACTCACGCATCATATCCACAAAGAACCTTTCTATCTTTGGCTCTTCCTGCAAGTGGATTTTTTGCGCCGGTTTTGCGCAAAAAATCCAGAAAACCCTCCTCTTTTATGTTTTCAGGGACATTGATAGTGTGTATAACCTAAGCTTTGGAATTTCTTATCGTAAAAGTAATCATGTAAAACACAAATAGATTATTTCCCGGTAATAAAAACCTGGAACAGTGGATGCAAATTAACCTTGTAAAAAGGAGAGTAATAAAAAATGGAATTATCCCCGATTTCTAATATTAAAAAATCGGACGCTGCCGGTTACCGGCAGCGTCCACCTCGTCCATCTATCCTGTACGAATAATAAGCAATCTTTACCAGTAAATGCGCACTGTCTATCGAGCCAGAGCCACAAGTTCCTGCTGTTCCTCAAAATCAAGTACCTTGCCCAATTCAAGCAAAATGATCAGCCGATTTTCCAGCCTGACGATCCCTTTCAGGAAGGCAGAATTTACCGTGCTAACCATCGGCGGTAACCCCTCGATCGATTCATCCGGAACACGCAAAACCTCCGATACCCCGTCCACCACCACGCCGACCTTGATCGCATCCATCGTGACGATGATAATACGCGTCTGACGGGAAACTTCCTGCGGCTCCAGGCCAAATCGCAGGCGCAGATCAATTACAGGTAAGACTGCACCGCGCAGGTTTGTAACCCCTTTGATATACTGCCTGGTCTGGGGCAGCTGTGTGATCGCCTGCATCTTGATGATGCTTTCCACAGCTGCAATATTAATCCCGTACGATTCACCCGCCAGGTCAAAAACCACCAATTGTTGTTCCATACCTGTCTCCTTGCTGATAACTGATTAATTCAGTTTGAACTGCGATACGATCTTGAGTAAATTATCTGCCATTTCCTTCATAGAGGCAGCAGAAGCGGAAACCTCTTCCACCTGGGCAGATACTTCTTCAGTTGATGCAGATACCTCTTCGACAGAAGCACTGTTTTCTTCACTGACGCTGGCGATATTCTCGATTTGCTTGGTAAGCTCAGTCGAATTGGCAGCCATTTCTTCAGTCGCGGCGGTATTTTCTTCAATGACTGCTGAGACAGAGTCAACCGCGCCAACCAGTTCACCTGCTGCAGAACGGACCTGGGCAGCTGCCCCGCCTGCTTCTTCAGCCTGTTTGTAAACGGCTTCGGCAGCTTCAAGAATGTTATTCAATACTTCGCCTGCCGAATTTGCACGGGTCACACCGGCTTCCACCTCACCGGCAGATTCCTTCATGGCATCCACGGCTTCGCTGACGGTTTTTTGAATTCCCTTGATCAGGCCGGCGATTTCTTTGGTCGCGAGGCTGGATCTTTCGGCCAGTTTGCGGACTTCATCAGCCACCACTGCGAAACCCTTGCCCTGTTCACCAGCACGGGCGGCCTCAATGGCTGCATTGAGAGCCAGCAGGTTGGTCTGTGAAGCAATATCTTCGATGGTTTCGACGATTGCGCCGATCTCACCTGAACGGGTACCCATCTCTTCCACCTTGGCGGCTGAGATACCCACTTTGGCACGGATGGCTTCCATACCGGAAATGGTCTCTTTGACTGTCTTGGCACCGTCCCGTGAATAACGGGCAGCTTCGGCTGAGTCACGGGTCACGTTGGCTGCATTGGCTGCAACCTGCTCAATAGCAGTACTAATACGGCTGGCAACTTCACTGGCTTTTTTGACTGCTGTTGCCTGTTCCTGTGCACCGCGTGCCACACCATCGATCGCGCGTCCCATCTGCTCGACTGATTCAGCTGTATGGGTGACACCGTTAGTTTGTTCCATTGTGCCTTTTGCCACCTGCTGAATGGTTGTTGCAATCTGACTGGTTGCTTCACCGGTTTGCTCAGCAGCGCTGGAAAGCTGTGTTGAAGCAGTCGCGACAGCGTTCGCACTTTCGCTCACCTGACCGATCACCTTCTTCAGGCCGGCGATCATCAGGACAAAGGCATTCCCCAATTCATCCTTGGTTGAATTGGATTTAACACTGACACTCAGATCATTTTTGGAAATGGATGTTGCAACTTCGCCCATGCCCTGCATGTAGTTGATCAACCCATCAAATGCCTGTCCGATCATGCCGATCTCATCTTTTCGGCTGCGGACCTTATCTTTGTCTGCGTCACTTACATCGCGGACCAGGTCACCGACAGAAAGTGAATTCGCCATTTTTGTTACGAAACTGAGAGGTGTTGCAATGCTGTTTGAGATGATCAACCCCAGGCTGATGCCTAAAATGATGGCTACAATGATGCTGGCGATCATGATGGTTGTTGCCTGGTTGGCGGCTGCGGTGTTGCCATCCGAAGTTGTTTTAGCCTGGGCAACTTTCATGGCCTGCATGGCATCAATATCGGCTTCAACAGCCTTGGCGCTGGCCAGGGCATCGCCGCGTAAAAGAGCGATTGCCTCATCCTGCTTATCCGCATTGGCAAGCTGAACGATCTTGTCGCGGTAGGGGAGGAAAGTCTGGTAATCACTCCTGAATTTTGTAAAAAGGTCCCGCATTTCCTGCGAAACGATCAATTTTTCATACTCAGCCGATGTAGTTTCTATCTCGGCTGCCAGTGTCTGAATAGTTGCATTATAGGTCGCATCTTCTTCAGCATTTTTTGAAATAAGGGAATCACGGATATTAACCCGTGTTCTCTGGAACGCCACACCCAGGTCAGCCAGCTGACTGATCGGAACCGTCATGTTCTGGTAAAGCTTGGTATCGGCTGCATCGATCTGTTTCAAATAAAATATGCCCACCCCGCCGACAATGCCGGTGAGGATGGCGATCAATATGAAGCTGCTGATCAATTTCACACTTGTTTTCAAATTATTGAATGCATTCATAAAAC
>CAZBRI010000375.1:0-3667 GCA_964494055.1 uncultured Anaerolinea sp. | reverse complement strand
CTATGCAAAATAAAAGAACCTGGCGGGATTTGCCAGGTTCTTTTTGATTCTTGGGACCAATTAATCTCTTTTGATCTGCGGAATAAACCCGGGCCGGCTGATAATCCAGATGAGACCGCCGCCCAGGAAAAACAGCACCATGTTCAGCACAAATGGCAGGGTGCGGTCGATGGCAGAAAGCTGACCGGCGATCCAGCCGAAGGGTGAAATCAGCACCAGCAGCATCACGTACACAATAGATGTAACCCGCGCCCGTTCATGGGTTTCCATGGAAATGGAAAGCAGCGATTCTGTCATGGGGCTGACCATGGCAGACCCGAGCCCTTCGATCACCACGCTGACGATCAATAGGCCAACCGCTTTGGCGGGCATAAAAACGAGAAGTCCCTGGCTGATAAAAATCAACAGGAAACCCAGCCACAGCGGCAGCTTAAAGTTTTTGATATTAGTCAGCTTGGGGCCAAGCAGGAAGAACGCGCTGGTCATGATCAGCGAGCGCATGGCGACATAGATCGAGATTTCAGCGTCCGAGAAACCCAGCCGGGTGGTGAACAAAATTCCCCAGAATGTTTCCGTAACTGTCCGGTAAATATTGGTGATGACCAGCAGGGATAAGGCTGAGAGGATGGCCCGTGACTGCCAGATCTCGCTCAGTACACCGCTGTACTCACCCAGCAGTGTAATAATCGATTGGTGCTGTGTTTCAATCCGGCGCTGAATACCCCGGTTTGTTTCATGGGAGTAGAAAAAGAGCAATAAAGCCTTGAGGGTGAACATGAACGACCCAAATAACAGGATCCCGCGTTCTGCCGGTATCAGTCCGAAGCGGTTGACAAAATAACCGCCGACCGGCGTGAGCAGGGCTGAAACCACCGAAAAGATCATGATCCAGGTCCAGATGTGTACCAGGTGCCTTTCTTCGGTATCCTCCACCATCAGGCAGGTCCAGGCGGTATGTGCAATGCGCCAGGTGCTGTTCAACACCACCGCCACCACGAAATATCTGACATCCTGTGCCACAGCCCATACAATACAAGCCAGCCCCCAGCTGACAATATCCGTCACCATTAAAACCAATCGCCGGCCGAATTTATCGACAATGGCACCGCTCAACAGGGAGGTGATCACCTGCAGAATGATCCCAACGCTCGCCAGGCCGCCGATCTGCTGGTCAGAAAGCCCTATCTGCTTCATATATACTGAGAAGAACGGCATATACATGTTGAAAGGAATGCCGAAGAGCACTTCAGTCAGCACAATAATTCGCGAGTTGCCTTTAAGCTCACTCAGTGTTTGAAATAGCGGGTGTCTGGTCAAAAAAGTCATGTTTTTTCCTGGATATACCGGTGAAATTTCCCCCAAATCGGGGGCACAAATTAATCCATTTACTTTATCCTCAAATCTCTTCATCGTCAATAGCCAGAAAAAACCGGGACTTGTCCAAACGGTTGGCATCTGGTAAAGTTATTGGTAGATTTAAGCAGATAAAATAATGGAAATACAAAGAGCTAATTTACTCGATCTAAATTCCCTGCGGCACCTGGAGAGTGTTTGCTTTCCCCAGGATGCCTGGCCCCTGCTGGACCTGATCAGTGTGCTCAGTTTTGCAGGAGTCACCCGCCTCAAAGCAGTTGAAAATGGCGAGATGATTGGTTTTGCTGCCGGCGATCCGCGCCCGAGGGAAGGCTTTTCCTGGATCGCCACCATTTGCATCATGCCGGAATACCGCGGCAAAGGGTACGGGCGTTTTCTGCTGGAGGCCTGTGAGGCAGCCCTGCCGACGGATGAAATTCGGCTGTGTGTGCGCATCAGCAATGATGAAGCCATCCGGTTGTACAAAAATGCCGGCTATATCCACAAAGACATCTGGAAGAAATATTATAATGATGGCGAAGACGGCATCATTATGGAAAAAACCAGGGGAACGGGAGTAAAATCAAACTCACGTAACCAATGGTAACTTCACTCGAATCTCCAATCCTGATCGAAACAGCACCAGCCTTAAAACATCTCGCCGAGATGCTTTCTAAAGAGCCGCGCCTGGCCGTTGATACCGAGGCCAATTCTCTGCACGCCTTCCAGGAACGCGTCTGCCTGATACAGTTCTCCACCCCTCAAACGGATTACCTGGTAGATCCCCTGGCACTGGACGACCTGACCTACCTGGCACCGCTTTTTTCCGACCCTCAAATCGAGATTATTTTCCATGCGGCCGAGTACGATGTGCTGGGTCTGCAGCGTGATTTTGATTTCAGCTTTTCAAATATTTTTGATACGATGCAGGCCGCCCGCATCCTGGGTTACAAACAGGTGGGTCTTGGCAGCCTGCTTGCAGATAAATTTAAAGTAGAAGTGGATAAACGGCATCAGAAGGCCGACTGGGGGTTCAGACCACTGACACCTCCCCAGATAGATTACGCCCGGCTGGATACCCATTACCTGATCGACCTGCGCAACATCCTGGAAAAAGAACTGCATGAAAAGCAGCTGTGGGACCTGGCTGTGGAAGATTTTCAGCGCGCCTGTTTTGTCAACCATAACGGCAGCGCCCGTGCATCACGGGCAGCCTGGGAACGGATTGAAGGCCGGCAGGATCTCACACACCGGCAGCTGACCATTCTCAAAGAATTGTGTCACAACCGGGAAAAGGCAGCAGCACGGATGGACAGACCGGTGTTCAAAGTAATGGATGACCGGATCCTGCTCAAGATTGCACAAACCGAACCGCGCAGTATGGATCAGCTGATGGCCGCCGGGTTATCCGAACGGCAATTCCAGCGTTTTGGCAGATCCATCCTGGATGCAGTGGAACGCGGTCAAAATGCCCCTCTCGCCCGCGCAACTGAAGTTGAGAGAATGCCCGAAGCCGCCCTCAATCGCCTGCAAAAGCTCAAGGTATGGCGCAAGAAAAAAGCCGAAGAGCTTGGCGTGGAATCTGACGTTGTGCTGCCGAAGGTGTACATGCAGGCCCTGGCTGAACAAAATCCGCGCAGCCTGGCCGCCCTGGAAAAAGTTATGGAGAGCAGCCCCTGGCGCCTGTCCAATTACGGCGCTGACCTGGCCGCCGCTCTCGGCATCAAGTAGCCTCAAAGCATTCCCATCAAGTTCTAAAGCAAACCCTCCCCTTACGGGAAGTTTTCCAGAATCCGGAGTATTGCTTCGCCACCAAAGAGTGAATTCGGGGACTCGCAAAGACATCCTTTTTATATAAAATTCAATGTTGAACTTCTTAGCGCTCTTTGAACCTTTACGCGAAACCTGATATTCCCCAAGAAAAGCACCCAACCTGTAAAAGAACCCCTCAATTTTTCCATTTACCGTTATGATTAAATGGAAAGACTTATTCGTACAATTTACCGGAGGCACACATGCAGATCGACTTTCTCGGCGCAGCACAAACCGTCACAGGCTCCATGCACCTGATCACCATCAATGGCAGTAAAGTCCTGCTTGACTGCGGTCTCTTCCAGGGCAGCCGGCAGGAATCTTTTGAAAAAAATCGCAGCTTCCCATTCGAAGCCCGCGAGATCGATGCCGTCATACTCTCACATGCCCACATCGATCACTCCGGCAACCTGCCGCACCTTGTAAAAAACGGCTTTGCCGGCCGCATCTACGCCACCCCAGATCGGAAGAGCACACGTCTGAACTCCAGTCACCTGAAGCT
>CAZBRI010000374.1:0-3672 GCA_964494055.1 uncultured Anaerolinea sp. | reverse complement strand
GCTTTTTCAACCTGGTTGTGGGAATATTTCTAGAACCCGCCGGGCAGTTAACCTTGCTGCCGGTCATAGGTGCAATTTTGTACAGGGTGGTTTTCTCAATCGGTATTGGCTACACGCTCCAGGTTTGGGGGCAGCGGCATACTCCCCCAACCGATGCGGCATTGATCCTCGGGCTGGAGGCTGTTTTTGCCGTTATCTCCGGCTGGGTCATCCTCAATCAAACGCTTCTGCCTATTCAGATTTTGGGATGCGTGATCATTTTTGGTGCTGTAATGATCTCTCAATTAAAAGGAGTTCAAACACCCATTCCGGAAAATAATTAAATAATTCTGCCATGATACAATCTTTTTTGATGAAAAGACCTTTTTTTGATGACATTTTTCTGATCCCGATTTCATTACCGGTAACAATTTACAGACAGGAGGGTGAATGAAATCATCCAGTTTGCGTATTCGCTATTGGCGGATTATTTATTTTTTCGGGAAGGTTGTTCTCGCATTCATTTTTTGGGAACTTTTTCTCAGCCGTATCGGTTTTCGAAAGTATGTCCGGAGTTCCAGGGGCGGCAGGTACAAAAAAACAGCTGCACAATTCCGCGTTCTCGCCATTCGCATGGGCGGTTTGATGATCAAAGTCGGCCAATTTCTTTCAGCACGGCTGGATGTGCTGCCGGCTGAGATTACTGATGAACTCTCCGGCTTGCAGGACGAGGTTCCACCCGAGGCTTTTGTGGCTGTCCGAAAACTCGCAGAAACTGAACTCGGTTCAAGTCTGTCTGGAAAATTTGAATGGTTTGATGAAACCCCAATGGCCGCTGCCTCTCTTGGACAGGTGCACAGGGCGAGATTAAACAAAGAAGATGCCGCTGTCATCGGTTTTTCTGAAATTGTCGTAAAAATTCAGCGGCCATTTATTGACCAGGTGGTCGAAGTTGATCTTTCTGCACTGCGCAGAGTGGGAACCTGGATCCAAAATTACAAACCCATCAGCAAAAGAGTTAATGTTAATGCTTTGATCGAAGAATTTTCTGCAATCACCCGTGAAGAAATTGATTATCTCTCAGAAGGACGGAATGCCGAAGTCTTTGATGCCAATTTCAAAGATAACCCCAAAGTTCATGTCCCGAAGATAATCTGGCATTTAACCACCCGGAAAGTTCTTTGCATGGAAAATGTGCTTGCGATTCGGATCGGGGATTATGATGCCATTACAGCAGCCGGCATCGATCGAAGTGAGGTTGCGAAATTGCTGCTGGACACATATATGCAGCAGATTTTTGAAGACGGCTTCTTCCATGCTGATCCACACCCCGGGAATCTTTTCGTTACACCCCTTGAAACCAAAAACCCCCTGGGAAAAACTAAATGGAAACTGACATTCATCGACTTTGGGATGACCGCCAGAATGCCAGATAACCTGCGTGGCGGCCTGAGAGAAGCTGTCATTGCTGTCGGAACCCAGGATGCTGCCCGCCTGGTAAAGGCTTATCAGACGCTTGGCGTCCTGCTGCCTGGTGCCGACCTTAAGTTGATCGAAATGGCCGGGGCACAGTTATTCGACCGTTTCTGGGGAAAAAGCATGAAAGAACTACGGGAGATTGATCATGCCGAAATGATGAAATTTGGGCTGCAATTCCGTGAATTAATGTTCGAAATGCCATTCCAACTCCCGCAAGACCTGTTAATGCTTGGCCGCACAGTAGCAATTCTCTCCGGAATGTGCACCGGACTCAATCCAGAATTCAACCTGTGGGAATCGATCGGACCATATGCTGGAAAACTCGTCGCTAATGAAGGACTCTCCGGCTGGGAGACCTGGCTGGAAGAAGGTTTAAAAATATTACAGATATTGGTCAGTCTCCCGGGTCGTGCAGACCGGTTGATGACGATCATGGAACGCGGCGATCTATCAGTCCAAACGCCAGTCTTGAATATGCAGGTAATGCACCTGGAATCAGCTGTCAACCGGATATCCGGCGGAATTATTTTCGCAAGTTTCATGATTTCCGGAGCCATCCTGCGTTCATCCGACCCGGTCACAGGGAATATCGTTATGGGCTGCTCGCTGCTGCCGCTGTTGTGGATGATGTTCTTTTCCCGTGGTCACCGCCCCTGGCGTTAATATCCATAAAAGAAGAAACCCCTTTTTTCAAAGGGTTTCTATTTTTTATTCAGCAGTTTTTGTCTGTTCATCAATATGAGAGATGGCATGATCGAGCATGCCACGAAAAGCAAGCAGAAGTTCCTTTCGGGCTTTGCGCCGATGTTCAACAAAACCGGGCGGCATCATTCCTTCCATGCTTTGCCTTAATTCTTCCCTGGCCGTTTTCATGTGATCCCGAACATCCTCAGGAATTCTCTCCTTGAAGGATTCAAATTTCTTACTCTGATTTTCTTTCATAAAAAGCCACTCCTTACCTGGCTAAACTAATTATATACCCCCAACCCCCCAAGTGCAACCCGGCCGAAAATAAAAAAAAATTGATCTGAAAAAAGTACCTAAAACCTGTTGACTTGTCTATCCCTTTGTTTTATACTTGAAGTTGTCAGACAACTATATTCCACAGAAAATGGATGAACCTAATGACAACTTTATTGATCAAAAATGCTTATGTCGTCACAATGGACGATCAACAAACTGAAATTCCGGATGGCGGTCTCTTTATCAGGGATGGATTTATTGAACAGGTGGGTCCAACATCCAGCCTGCCAGCCTCCGCTGATGAGGTACTGGACCTGGACGGCTATATTGTGCTTCCAGGCCTGGTTAACACCCATCACCATTTTTATCAAACCCTCACCCGTGCAGTTCCAGCTGCCCAAAATGCCAATTTATTCAATTGGTTAAAAACACTTTACCCCATTTGGGCGCGGATGACGCCGGATGATATCTTCACATCGACCCAAACCGCCCTGGCTGAATTGGCTTTATCAGGCTGTACAACTGCTTCTGATCACTTATATTTATTTCCGAATGGTTCAAAACTGGATGATGAAATTGAGGCCGGCCTGCAGATAGGCGTTCGTTTGCATGCATCGCGCGGCTCAATGTCACTCGGCGAATCAAAAGGCGGGTTACCGCCAGATTCAGTGACGGATAAAGAAGATGTGATCCTTGCGGACAGCGAGAGACTGGTTCAGCGCTACCATGATCCCAAACCCGGGTCGATGACACAGATAGTGCTTGCTCCCTGCTCACCTTTCAGCGTGACCGGTGACCTGATGCGTGAATCTGCCAAACTTGCCCGTCAATATGGTGTTCACCTGCACACTCACCTGGCAGAAACCGAAGATGAAGAACAGTTTTGCCTTCAAAAATTTGGTTACCGCCCTGTCGGGTACATGCAGTCTGTGGACTGGGTAGGGAACGATGTCTGGTTCGCCCATTCAGTTTACGTAAACCAGGATGAAATTTCTATATTTGCAAAGCACAAATGCGGTGTTGCGCACTGTCCAAGCTCCAATATGCGCCTGGCGTCCGGGATTGCCCCGCTCAAACAATATATTGCTGCTGGTGTCAACGTAGGCCTTGGTGTGGATGGTTCTGCATCGAATGACAGCTCACATCTCCTGGCAGAGGTCCGGCAGGCTATGCTGCTCTCCAGGCTTAAGGAAGGCATCACTGGTTATTCATTATCCAACGATCCAAATCGAAAATTAATGACCGCACGGG
>CAZBRI010000373.1:0-3685 GCA_964494055.1 uncultured Anaerolinea sp. | reverse complement strand
ATTGCAATTCAAACCGGACCCCCTCCTGCCTCCCCCATTTTCAAAAACCGAAAATGGGGGAGGAAAAAGTTCATCCAATAAAAAAATAACGGGCTGGCAAGGAACACCAACCCGTTATCTCTATTTTCTGCATGCAGGTTACTTCTTAGCGCGTGATCCTCGGAGCCAGCCATACCGCACGGTCGACTGCACCGGAGGTGCCATTCGCGGCCAGGGTGGTGATGCTGAACTGAACATTCTTTCCTGCCAGTGTGCTCAGATCAATATCAACTGGACGGTTGGTGCCTTCGTTGCGTTCAGTGTATGTAATCAGGTTATGAACGGTGGAAGAGCCGACTTCCTGGTAATCCAGAATGAATGAGACCCAGCAGGAATCTGCACCGTATTGGCAGCCGATGATGGCCTGGAAATGGTCCGTGGCAGTCAGGGTAAATGCCGGGAAGACACCTTTTACGTAACCCAGTACCTGGTCTTTTGGAACCATAAGCAGTGCATTTTGTGTATAAGCAGCACCGCCTTCCATCGTTACGCTGGTAAGCTTCTTCGCCACACCGCCCGAATCAGGATCTGAACCGCCGAAAGTAACACTGGTTGTGTTGTTGGTCCAGGTTGTACCGGAGGGGTTGGCAGTAAAGTCAAATACTGTGCCGGAGGACGGGGTGGTGGTATTGGTTGGCGCCGGTGTGTTGGTCGGGCTCAGACTGGACCCGGGGGTGTTGGTCGGGACAATGATGCTGCTGTTGACTGAAATATCAACCCACCAGGGTTTATCCGCATAATAACCGATACCGAACAGTACGCCGCTGGCATTCTTGAGCTGCCAGTAACCGCGGTATGCGCCGGCAACGGATGGAGAAACAAGCGGGACAGAAATATCAAAGGAAGTGTTGGGACCAATAGTGGAGGTCAGATTCTGGGTTGCAGGACCGCTCATCTGGTTGCCGCTGACGAATACCAGCTTATAAGCGGTGGTCCAGGTGCAGGTGCCTACGTTCTTGATGCGCCATGTCTTGGTGAAGGAAGCATTTGGACCAAACACAGTGCCGTCAGGAACATTCACATCATCAATAAATGTCGCACGGTCACAGCCGGAGGTACCGGGAGTAACAGTAGCCCCGCCGGGTGTGACAGTAGGTGTAACGCCGGAGCCGCGAACAATCTTTGGTGCACCCCACATGGCCAGGTCACCCGTTGCAGAACCCGCAGAATCCACGTACAGGATAAATTTGACGCTCTGACCGGCCAGCGAGGACAGGTCAATATTGGCCCTGTAGTACAGGCCTTCATACCGCTCAGAGAAGGCATACAGGGTCTGGACAGCGCCGGAACCGATCTGGTATTTCAATTTGAAATTGATGTAACAGGTGGAAGCACCGTACTGGCAATTGTATATCGCCGAGAAACGGTCACCGCTCAGAACAGAAAATTCCGGGAAAATACCCTGGATGAAGGTATCGGTGCCGGCCGGCGGAACTGTAAGAATGGCAGGCGAGGTGTCGGTCACGCCGTTTTCCAGAACGGGTGCGGCCAAAACTTTGGCGTAACCGTTTGTTGAGCCGTCGGTACCAAGACCGGTCAGGTTACCTGCACCGGTGGACCAGGTGGCAGAAGACGCGTTGGCGGCGAAATCATATCCGGTGGTAGAGGTAGAGCCTGCAACCTTGATCTCAACCCAGAAGGAGAGATTGCCGGCATAACCGATGCCGAAATTGGTTCCGCTGGCGTTTTTCAGCTGCCAGTTGCCGCGGTATGTGCCGGCTGCTGCTGGTGCTGCCATGGCGGCAGAAACATTGACCGTGCCGCCTGGAACAACGCTGCTGGTCAGTGCCACTGTCAACGGTGCGCCCATCTGGGAGCCATCGACAAAAGCCAGGCTGTAAGAGCTCGTCCAGGTGCAGGTACCAATATTCCTGAGCTGCCAGGTCTTTGTAAAGGCGGTACCGGCTGTGACGTAAGTTCCATCCGGGATGGTCACGTCAGAGACAAATTGATCCCAGTCGCAGGAACTGGCTGCTGCAGGGGTCACCATGGGCGCAGTGCCAAACATGATCACGATCAGCATCAAAGCAGCGACAAGGGCATTTCTATTAAACATTTTAAGTTTCATATTTATTCTCCTCTCCAGAAATTCCGAAGCTTATAACACTCATTTTGTTAACGTCTATGTACACCAAATGTTCCTGAAAAACCAATAATATCTTAACTAATATTAATCCATAATATTATATACTGTTTTTGCGTTACACGAATACCTTTCTTTATTATATTATACGCAATATTGTACTTTCCGGCCTTTTTCCGTCTTTTCAGGGTGATTTCTGCCTGGTTTTAATAAAATTAACAAAATTGGTAACTGAATCATCGCTTGCCTTCCACCCTGATGATCTCAATATTATTCACGGTAAATATATGGTGCAGCTATCCTGACCACCCTGTGCCGGGAATGCAGTGGACGCTGAGTTTATTTATTATTTCACTTCAATTTTTATCTGCTGCCGGAAAAAAATTAGAATCCGCACACCCTGCGATTCCGGCCATTAAGGCTTTTTTTATGCCTGGTATTTATCATTGACCCTGGAAATTTTCCATTTAAATAATTGCTTGTAAAAGAAACCAAAAACTGTCAAAATAAAACAATTGCTACACGCTAAAGGGATGTTACAATATAAGGGAATGGAATATACAAATTTCCATTCCTTTAAAAAACGAATATTCACCATGATAAATCCTGGAAGTCATAAAACAACCGGGAAATCCAGATACCTGCATCACGAAAGATTTACCTGAAAAATAAGGAGATCAAAATCATGAAATTAAAAATATTCCTGCGCACCATCGGAGTCATCAGCCTGCTGCTCTTTATCGCAGCCAGCCAGGCAAACGTCTTCGCAGCAAAACTCGCCCAATCCAGCGGCCCCACATCCACCATCCACATCAGCACCGGGGCTCTTCGCACAGCTGCCCCCACAACCCTGCACGTCGGCGATACGGTCACTTATTCACTCGACCTGCAAAACCTGCCTTCGGAAGGGCTCACCAGCGCCGAGTTTGCCTGCCGTTATGACGAAACGATCGGGACGATCGATAATTTCATCGACCTCGACCAATTCGGCACCAACGCCATCACCGCCCTGAACGGTCCTGCAGCCAGCACATTCGTATACGCCATCGCCGGCACAACCCACCGTGCCACTGTCGCCGGAAATACTTTCACCTTCGATTTTGAAGCAATCCATGCCGGCAGCTTTACCTTCGACTGCCAGGTCCGCGCTTCCAAGGGCGGCGCATTATTCACAGTGGATTTCACACCTGCAGTGATCACTGTCCTGGAGGCTACCACCAAGGGAACAGTCACCGGTATCGTTACCGCTGGTAAACCGATCACCATCACCCTGCTTCTGGCCGGAACGCCTGTTGCAACTGCCAATCCTTCTTCAGGTTCTGCTTTCAGTATTTCAGCTAACCCGGGCACATACACCATTTCCGCCAGCGCTTCCGGCTTCGTAAAAGCATCCGGCAGCGCAGTTCTCACGTTGGGAACCACAACTACAAAAAATACCATCGCGCTCCTCGCAGGTGATATTGATGGGAACAACACCGTTGATGATACAGACGTCCTGACAATCGGCATGCATTACAACCACACATACCCCGCTGCTGCGGACCTGAACGCCGACAGCACCAT
>CAZBRI010000372.1:0-3721 GCA_964494055.1 uncultured Anaerolinea sp. | reverse complement strand
AAACGGTATCACCATCTACTTCAATACGGCCGGGCTTTAATAAATGAAGATCATTTTTTGCAAGGAACTCCAGTGCAAATGGCAGCTTGCCAGCAATACCCTTATACCTTGAAATATTTGCAAGCGAATCAAATATCATATATATAACTCCTGTATCCTTCATAATAGTAATTATGATCAAGAATTTTAATTGAACAAAATATTTTCCTGATCAAAACTGATCATCAAAATGATATCAAAAAAATATTACCGGTCTAGCCTTCAACAACCTTTGTCTCGCTGCTAGCCAGACTTGAATAATTATCTACCCATTTTTGAATTGAATGAAAATGGTTTAACAATTTTTTTCTCGCCATGGCTGTATCACGCAATTTTACAGCTTCCAGTATTTGATGGTGAGACTGAAGTTCAATGTAAGGGTCGGCCTCAGGAATTGATTTATTCTCGAGCGATGCAAATGCTATCCAGAACGCGTCAAACAATCGCATCATCGTTTCATTACCGATCACTGAATATAGAATAAAATGAAATTCTTCATCCAGACCTATGTGGCTTTTACCATTTTTCAAACAGGATTCCCATTTTTCCAATGTCACATCCAGCAATGATAATTCTTTTTCGCTGATTCGTTCAACTGCATCCCCTATTACAGCTGTTTCAAGCCAAATCCGGATTTGCAATAATTCGGCCAAAATTGCATCATCAAATTTCATCCCGAATTTGAAGGTTTCAAGCATCGGATCAAAATTGAGCTCACGAACAAATAACCCATTCCCATGTAACACTTCAATGATCCCAAGAGACTGCAGGGACTTTACTGCCTCACGCACTGAGCTGCGGCCAACTCCCAACGCCTCCACTAATTGACCTTCAGAAGGGATCGGATCGCCCGGATTTAAATTATTTTCGATAATATATCCTTTGATATATTCGAATACTTCCCTGTATAAAGCCTGTCCGCGTAATGATTTGTTCATCCTGAATACCTGTCTAATAATAATTGATATCCTGGCGGAAAAATATTTCCAAACAAAGATATCAGACATCTTATATCAGACATTATACTAAATAATATATTTTTTTATGTAATATAAAGAAATTCGATTAAATTGTCCGGAAAAGCATATAAAAAATCCCTGAAATTCGAATTTTTTCGAACCCAGGGATAATCTGATTGGAATTTGCCAGCGGTCAAAGACTAATTTTCCTTGATGATGAATACACCTTCAATTCCTTTACTCGAATCCGGGCTAATCCATACTTTAAACAATCCCGGTTCAACAATAAATTCCATATTTTCATTATAAAAACCAAGGTTATTAAACTCAATCGTGAAATTTACTTTTGTGCTGCTGCCCTTCGGTAAGAAAATCTTTTGAAATCCTTTTAATTCTTTCACTGGCCTTACCCGGCTGGCTGTAACATCACGGATATACAGCTGTACAACCTCTTCCCCGTCATAATTCCCGGTATTCGTGAGCATGCCCGATACATTCACAGTTTTATTCTCGACAGTAATCACCAATTCAGAATATTCAAAAGTTGTGTAACTCAAACCATAACCGAATGGATAAAATGGTTCGACCGGACCATCAATATATTTTGATGTAAAAAAGAAATCGCCGGCAGGTCTCCCGGTATTGGGATGATTATAGTAAAGAGGTAATTGACCCACCGAATGCGGAAATGATGCTGTAAGTTTTCCGCTCGGATTGTATCTGCCGAACAATACATCAGCGATTGAATTCCCTGCCTGCGTTCCTAGCTGCCAGGTTTCAAGCACAGCATCTGCGTGCCCGACAATTTTAGAAATTGTCAAAGGTCTGCCGTTACTGAGTAAAAGGATCAAAGGTTTGCCCGTTTCGCTTAACGCAGTAACCAGTTTTTCCTGCTCTTGCGGCAGTCCAAGATCAAGCCTGCTGGCTGCCTCACCGCTCATTCTGGCAGTTTCGCCAACTGTGACGATCACAACATCAGCCTGTTCAGCAGTTTTTATGGCCTCAGTTAAAAGAATGGGTTCAAAACCTTTTCTATCATATCCGGGTGAATAAATAACTCTTGCGTCAGTCGCTGCTTTTATTCCTTCTAAAATGGTTACAACATTCTCTGGGGACCCGGTAAAAGACCAGGAACCTAGCATATCCGATCGATTATCCGACAGTTCACCGATCACTGCGATAGTCTTGACATTTTTACTAATCGGCAGCGCATTTTTCTCATTTTTTAACAGAACAATCGATCTTTTACCGGCTTCCCGGGCCAGGCTTATGGTTTCAGAATTCAATTGACTGGCTGTTACATTGATTCGATTAGACCTGTAAGGATTTTCAAACAAGCCAAGAAGGAACTTTACCCGCAATACTCTCCGGACAGCCTCGTCAACAATTTCTATCGGCAGCTGTCCGGATTCAACCAGGTCAGGAATATCAAATCGAAAACTTTCAGTAACCATATCCATATCTACGCCTGCCCGAATGGCTTTATGCCCAGCATCCTTTCGATCTTCAGCAAAACCATGTGCTACCAGTTCTCCGACTGCATTTGAATCACTGATCACAAACCCGCTAAACCCAAGTTGATTTCGCAAGATTTCAGTCAGAGTCAAACGGTTGGCAGTTGTCGGTACACCATTCAAGTCATTGAACGCACTCATTACAGTCAGAACTCCAGCATCAATTGCAGCCTTGAATGGCGGCAAATAAACTTCATGCAATGTCTGCATGGCCATTTCAACCGTGTTGTAATCGCGCCCTGCTGTGGCTGCGCCGTAACCAATATAATGTTTGGCAAAGGCTGCCAGGTGAGACGGGTCCTTCAAATCATCGCCCTGAAATCCTTTTACTCTCGCTGCGGCAAACAAACTTCCCAGGTATGCATCCTCTCCGGATCCCTCTGCGATTCTCCCCCAGCGGGCATCCCTTGCTATATCCATCATGGGTGCAAAAGTCCAGTGAATTCCTGCGGCCGAAGCTTCCCTTGCAGCCTCCTCTGAGGATTTTCTAGCCAGCTCAGGCTCCCAGCTGCAAGATTCTGCCAGGGGAATTGGAAAAATCGTACTGTAACCATGAATGACATCCAGCCCGAAAATGAGTGGAATTCCAAGCCGGCTTTCTTCAACGGCGATTTTCTGCAGCCTGTTGATCTCCTCAGCCCCCTGAATTCCAAGGAAAGATCCAACAGCACCTTCTTTTATCCAGTCTTCATGAAAATCACGCTTTACATTTTTCAACAATTCAGGATCAGGATTATCCATAAATGCCTCAAAATCAAAACCGCCAACCATATTTGCCCCAAGCTGATTTAATTGCCCGGCTTTTTCTAGCAAACTCATTTTTTCTAATAAATTATTGACCTTACTTTCAATAGCTGGGTCAAGCAGGCTGTTTTGAAATGATGCCATTTTTTTCCTTGTAATTATGTTTTTTTTGTTCAGTTGATTTCAAGAATTACATATTGAAACTATTTTAGAACGGACCGAATTTCACAGCGACCGCGATTCCCAGGAATGCAATGGTTGCGAGTATCACCCAGAACCATAATTTTAAAGTCCACTGAAGCCATTTTGGATAAGATACAACGGTTAACCCGAGGCTGATTAATAAAACTGGGTTTGTTGGGTATGCAAGATTGGAAAATCCATCGCCAAAGATATAAGCGAGAACCGCTGTCTGTCGTGTTACCCCAATTAAATCAGCGAGAGATCGGAAGAGCACACGTCTGA
>CAZBRI010000371.1:0-3725 GCA_964494055.1 uncultured Anaerolinea sp. | reverse complement strand
TGCTGGATTCATAGGGCAGGAATCTTCAAAATTCATCAATCGATATTTCCCGTAATTTATTTTTTTAGGTACAATTAACGAGTGAAACCATACTCCTTTATAATATCGATATTGCTTGTAACCGCTTTGGCGTGCAGCACCACCAATTTGGCGGAGAACCTGGTACCTTCAGGCGGCGTGCTGTACCAGGATTTTTTCTCTGATCCACAAAGCGGATGGGGGGAATTATCCCAGGATCCAGGCTCATCAGGTTATATCAATGGGGCGTATCATTTCCTCGTAAATCAATCGAATACAAATATATGGTCTCATCCGGGGAAATTATTCACAGATACGCATATTGAAGTCAGCACGATGCCTGTTAGTGGTCCATTTGAAAACCAGATGGGAATTATTTGCAGATTAGTTAATGATCAGAATTTCTATTTTTTCACTATCAGTTCTGATGGTTTTTTTGGCATTGGGAAGATGATAAATGGAAAAGCAAATTTAATAAGCAACACCGAAATGCAAAAGCAAAATGCTATTTTAACTGGAAATCAGATTAACATTCTCCGTGCAGACTGTATCGGAAATACCCTGACAATGTATATTAATAATGTTTTGGTTTCTTCAGTAAAAGACAGTGAATTTTCTAGCGGTGATGTTGGAATTTTAGCAGGTACAGCTGAAAAAACCGGGGCAGATATATATTTTGACAATTTTATGGTTTTTAAACCGTAGAATATTTTGAAATTATGAATATATTTTTAGATATGGTTGGCTGTCGATTGAACCAGGCAGAAATCGACAAAATCGCCCGCCAATTCTTAGCCGAAGGACATACGATCGTAAGTTCTTCGGTCGAAGCTGATGCGATCATTATAAACACATGTTCTGTAACTGCAGCTGCTGCAGCAGATTCCAGGCAAAAGATTCGAATAAACGGCAAAAGTAACCAAAGTAATATTTTTGTTACAGGCTGCTGGTCACAAATGCAGCCTGCCGATGCGTTTCAACTCCCGAATGTTGTTGGGGTAATAAATAATTCAAAAAAAGACAATTTAGTAAATGAAGTGATTTCATGGAACTTAACCAACAATAATAAACCCTTTAACCATAATAATGTAATTAATACGATAATTCCAGGAACTTCTTCAAATTCATTATCAAAAGCTTTTGGGACCGGAAAAAAAACAAGATCATTTATCAAAATTCAAGACGGATGCAATAATTCATGTACATTCTGCGTTACAACCCTTGCCAGGGGAAAAAGCACATCCATTGCTGCCGCAACAATCATTAATGAAATTCAGCAAACGCTTCTGAATGGGGCAAATGAAATAGTTTTGACAGGGGTTAATCTTGGCTCATGGGGAAAAGAGAATCACCAGGAATTGTCTGGACTTATCAGGATGATTCTTGAGAACACAGACGTCAAACGCCTAAGATTGTCTTCCTTGGAACCCTGGGATCTAGATAGTAATTTTTTTTCATTATGGCAAGATAATCGAATTTGTCCGCATCTTCATCTTCCACTTCAAAGCGGCTGTGAAACAACTCTTAAAAGAATGCGAAGGAAAACATCTCCAAAAATATTCAGAGAGCTTGTTTCTTCGGCCCGAAGCGTTGTTCCTGAAATTGCTATCACGACTGATGTGATTGTTGGTTTTCCCGGGGAAACTGAAAATGAATTTTTGGAATCGATGCAGTTTGTAAAGGATATGAATTTTGCAGGCGGTCATGTCTTTCGATACTCACCCCGACAGGGAACACTTGCAGCTTCTTTTGACAACCAAATAGAAAAAAATCAAAAGAAAGAACGCGCTTCAATCGCTCAAAATATCTTTCAAAATTCATCAAAAGAATACCGCCAAAGTTTTATCAACAGGGAAATACCTGTTTTATGGGAAGCGTCATCTAAACGTGTTGGGGATAATTGGAAGATTGAAGGTTTAACTGGTAATTACATTAAAGTAACTACAATTTCATCAGAATTAAGGTGGAATACAATAAGCCATGTTAAATTGACTGAATTAACTGATGAAGGTATGTCTGGAATCATCGTGTAACTTATTTCTAATAATTATGAAAGCCCAGCGTATAAGTGTCCCATCCAGAATTGAAAATAACCCAATTATTGAACAAAATATCCCTATTCCAAAACTTGCATATGGTCAATCCCTCATTAAAGTTCATTATTGTGGTGTTTGCCGCACCGATTTACATATCGCTGAAGGTGATATAAATCCTTCTTTTTATCCAATCACTTTAGGCCATCAAGTAGTTGGCGTTATCGAATCCATAAATTATGCACAATCCATCACTCCATCTCCAATTGATATAAAATTCCAAATTGGTCAGCGGGTTGGCATTCCCTGGTTATATTCGAGCTGCGGTCTTTGCGATTATTGCTTAAGGGAAGAATCAAATCTATGCAGGTCTGCCATTTTTACCGGGTTCAACGTTGATGGTGGATTTTCAGAATATATGGCAGCAAAAACTGATTTTTTAATCCCTATCCCGGATTCTATTAGCGACGAACAGGCTGCCCCGCTTTTATGTGCCGGGATAGTTGGCTATAGATCTTTATTAAAAGCTGATATTCAACCAGGTGAATCTGTTGGTTTGTTTGGTTTTGGAGCAAGTGCACACATTTGCATTCAATTACTAAATTATTGGGGCTGTAATACATTTGTTTTTACCCGTAACGGACAACACCAGGCTCATGCTGAAGTATTAGGAGCTACATGGGTAGGAGATCCGAATGAAAAGCCATCAAAAGAGCTGGACAAAGCTGTCATATTTGCTCCAAGCGGTGAAATACTAATCTCCGCACTTAGCAATCTTCGACAGGGCGGAATCACTGCCATTAATGCCATTCATATGAGTGATATTCCAGGTTTTCCCTATTCTTTGATAAAAGGTGAAAGAACAATCAAGACAGTTGCCAATGCTACATACCAAAATGGGGTCGATTTTATTAATCTCGCTGAAAAAATGAAAATTAATTCATCAATTAAGATTTATCCTTTTTCTGATGTTAATATGGCTCTTCAAGACATAAAATTCAGCAAAATAAACGGCGAAGCCGTCTTAAAAGTTTGTTGACATTTGTCACTATAAGTAATTGAAGCAAAGTTTTATAATCATATTGTTCTGTTTATCACAATTTTCACTGGAGAATAAAATGACTGCTCAAATCATAGATGGGAAATTAATTGCCCAACAAGTACGTGACAATGTTGCTTTGGAAGTTTCAAAAAGAACTGCTGCTGGTAAACCGAAGCCGACGCTGGCAACGGTTTTGGTCGGTGATAGAGTTGACTCTGCTACTTATGTTTCTGCCAAAGGCAAAGCATGCCAGGAACTCGGCATGGGATCAGTCAATCATCATCTGCCAGCTGATATTACACAGGATGACCTTGAAAAAGTAATTCGTGATCTGAATGCTGACAAAAGTATCAGCGGGATTTTAGTTCAGCTTCCTCTGCCAGCTCACCTTAATGAGGAGCGCGTTCTTCAATTAATCAGCATAGAAAAAGATGTCGACGGTTTTTCTCCAATTAATATCGGCCGTTTAGCACAGAAAGGGCGCGAGCCGCTTTTTGTTCCTTGCACACCTTATGGCTGTATATATTTATTAGAACAAGCCGGTGTTAAAATTGAAGGCGCAAATGCTGTTGTTTTAGGCAGGTCAAATATTGTTGGAATGCCCGCAGATCGGAAGAGCACACGTCTGAACT
>CAZBRI010000370.1:0-3729 GCA_964494055.1 uncultured Anaerolinea sp. | reverse complement strand
AGATAGCTTCAGGTGACTGGAGTTCAGACGTGTGCTCTTCCGATCTTGCCAGGGATGAAATGTTCATTCTGCTTCATTCCATCACCTCCGCCGCCAGCCGGGCTCTCAACCTGGATGATTTCCTGGCTGAAGCCATTTACCAGATCCTCTTCTCATCCCACAGTCAGGCAATCTCTGTTTACCTCGTTGAAGAACACACCAAAACCAATGAGCCGCGCAACCTGGTGCTGGTAGCCCAGCACGGCAAGCCCTTCATGCCTGAAAGCCAGAAAAATTCCATCCCCGAATCCTTTGAGATTGTCAAATGGGTCATGGATCACCGTGCGCCGCTCCTTATCCCGGATGTCAACCAGGATGAACGCTTGCCGGACAGTCTCAAACACCAGGGCCCCATGTCACTGCTCCTGATGCCGATGATTGTTGAAGGCCAGATGCTCGGCTTCATCAGCCTGACCCGCACCGAGATCCCGGCTTATAACGGGGAAGACATCACCCGCCTGACTGCCGTCACCGAAGAAGTTGCCACTTTTATCGAAAGTAACCGCCAGCGTCAGATCTCCATCGCACTGGCTGAACGCCAGCGCCTGGTGCGCGATCTGCATGATTCTGTAACCCAAAAGCTATATGGCCTGGTCACACTCGCCGAAGCCGCCCAGGCTGGTCTTCAAGCCGGTGTACCAGATATGCCCGCCCGTGTCATCGGCCGCATGGCTGAAAATGCCCGCCAGGCACTCAAAGAGATGCGTCTCTTCCTGTTCCAGATGCAGCCGGTTGATTTTGAGCGTGACGGACTGGCTGCGGTAATTCAAAACCGTCTGTCCGCCGTTGAAGGCCGTGCTGACATCATCACCCGCCTGCATGCCGACGACGATATCAGCCTGCCAGTGGAAAAGCAGCTCGCTGTTTATTACATCGCCCAGGAAGCCCTTAATAACGTCCTCAAACATGCCAAAGCCAAAAACGTCAATGTCACACTCAAAAGTGAGAAGACCGATTTCATCCTGGAAGTCGAAGATAACGGCGTGGGCTTTGACCCGGATACAACCGACTCGGGCGGTATCGGCATGCGCTCCATGCATGAACGCACCGTACAGATCGGCGGCAAATTAAACATTATTTCTGCTCCCGGCATCGGGACAAAGATCACCGTGACGGTGAAAAACTCGTACGGTGTTGGAGAAACAATATGAAAGAGATCCGCATCATGGTAGTGGAAGACCAGACTGTCGTCCGCGAAGCCCTGGTATCAATATTATCTTTCCAGGCCGATATTGTGATCGTCGGCCAGGCTCAGGACGGCATCGAAGCAATCGCCATTGCAAAAGAACAAAAACCCGATGTCATCCTTCTCGACCTGGTGATGCCCAGGCTCGACGGTCTTGAAGCAATCTCCAGCCTGCGCGAAGTAGCGCCAATGGCAAAAATTCTGATCCTGACCGGACAGATCGATGCCGAGAAGGTTTTCCGCGCCATCAAAGCCGGCGCTATTGGCTACATGCTCAAAGACTCCACCTGGGAACAGCTTCTGACCGCCATCCGTAACGTCTCCGAAGGCCAATCCTATATTGATTCATCCATCGCCATCAAGGTCATCCAGGAGATCAACACCAACCCCGCCCCGACACCCATTAACAACTCACTAACCCTCACCGACCGCGAACACCAGACCCTGCGCCTGATCGCCAAAGGTCTCAGCAACCAGGAGATCGGCGAAACCCTCGTCGTCCACGAACGCACCATCGCCAAATACGTCAGCAACATCCTCTCAAAACTTCAGCTCGCCAACCGCACCCAGGCTGCCCTCTATGCCATCCGCGAAGGCCTGGACAAAGAACCGTAGGGTTATTCACAAAAATTAGAAAACAATTTATTTTCATTTTTTGAATTTCTCACTGAAAAAACTAGTTTAGTGTTAGCAAACGATACAGTTTCAATTTCTTTTTTTTAATATCCTAAGACAATAATTGTGCTCACTCCGAAACGAATGCTAAATTATTCGCTATCGCAAATTGATGCACCATCCCATTCACTTTACCTTTTAATATCAACGCCTCGCAACCTTCAAAAGCCCCTGCACCAATCTCGGTCACACTCTCCGGAATCTCAATCGATTCCAGCCGCTTGCATTTTTTGAATGCGCCTTTGCCGATCTTCCTCACGCTGCCCGGGATGACGATCGATTTCAGTTTGATGGAACGCTCATAGGCATTGTCCCCGATCTCGGTCACACCCTCAGCGATGGTTATGGACGTTAACCCTGTACAGCCGCTGATGGCATATTTTGAGATCTTCTCAACACCTGCAGGCACAGTAAAGGTCGTAAGTGCGCTGCAGCCGCGGAAAGCTCTCTCACCGATGACCTTCAAGCTTTCAGGCAGTATCAATTTTTTGATATTGTGCGAATAAAGAAACACACCATAACCAATTTCCTCCACCCCTTCTTCCATCACAACCGTCTCAATCTGCCCGCAGAAATTGAAAGCCTCCGGGCAGATCACCTTCACACTGCCGGCAATATGAACTGTCTTTAGCCCGCTGCAGCTGACAAATGCAAATTCACGGATTGTTGAAACGCTGTCCGGGATATTAATTTCCTTCAAATTTGAGCAGCCGTCGAAACAATAAGGGCTGATCTCGTTCACACTGCCGGGTATTTCGATGGATTCCAGGCTGGTACAATATTTGAATGCTGAATCCCCGAAAGTTTTCAATCCGCCAGGCAGGCTAATATTTTTCAGATTGACACAATTCAGAAATGCACCTATCCCAATCTCAATTACACCTTCCGGAATGACAACTGTTTCAAGCATGCTGAATCCGTTAAAAATATATTGCGGCAAAACCGGCATACCGGCTGGAAGCCTCAAAGATTGCAAACTGAAGCAGTCATTAAAAACACCTGTCAGTTTGGCAATCTCGCCGGTAAATGTTACTGAATTCAATTTGGGGCAATCAGCAAATGTAGTGATCAAATTTTCAAGGCTGGCTTCCACAAAAGCAGATTCCAGGCTGGCGCAATCCCCAAAAGCATTGTTTCCGATCTCAGTGACACTGGCAGGCACATGAATTTCCCGCAAACTCCTGCAGCCGTTGAAAGCGCAGGTACCGATCCGCTCTAGACTTGCAGGCAGAATAATATTTTCCAGGGAAATGCAGCCCCAAAAAGCAAAATCTCCAATTTCAGTTACTCCCGCTGGTATTTCAATATTCTTCAAGTTGTAACAATTCGAAAAAGCACACCTGCCGATAACTTTGAGACCCGCCGGTAGTTTAACAAAAACCAGATTTTGATTCTCTGCAAAAACATTTTCCCCGATCTCATCAACGCCCGCAGGCATGACGAGCTCTTCGCCTTTTGTCTCAATTTCTGTTAAAACAATCCTGCCTTTTACACTGGTTGTTTTCATTTTTTCTTCCATCTGAATTCCTCCTGTATATTTGTTTGAATTAAATAAATGATTGAAACTATTGTTAATCAATTTGCTGAAGATAATGTATATTCCCTCATTATTTGAGTTTCCCCGTATATAAACAAAACCTATCGCCTCTCCCGGTATAAAAACAAGGAATGTAAATGGTATTCTTATTCAAAAACTCTAAAATAAAAGTTTTATTTATTGATAATCATTTTTTGAATAATATGATGAGTAAAATTGGTTGAAATTACTAAAAAGTCTCCCCGAAAAAAAAGCCTGATCAAATCAATCCCTCTTACTTCTATATATTATC
>CAZBRI010000369.1:0-3735 GCA_964494055.1 uncultured Anaerolinea sp. | reverse complement strand
TACACGGCTCTGAACACTCTTTCCCTACACGACGCTCTTCCGATCTCGGTAAAGTAATCGTTGCGCTGGGCGAAGGAATAACCGATGGAATGATCACCGCTGTTTCAGTAGCAGGTTCCTCAAGAACAACGGCTTCTGAGTTTTTTGGTAAACGGGTGGCAGTTTTAACAAATTGAGCCAGCGGCATGGTTGTGATGGTCGGTGGAGCACTTGCCGTTGCCATAAATACTGCAATGATCTGTTTTTCTACTGCTTGTGTTAACAAAACACTTACAGGAATGGTAGGGGTTGGAAAAAGATCGTCAACCAGCCCTGGAACCGATTTTCCTTCTGGCATTTTATTAATCAAAACTGTAATTGAAATAATCCCAATAATCAACAGGATCAAATTTAAGATGATTAATTTATTAATAATATCTTTTTGCCAGAAATTTATAAACTTTTGCATGCTGCTATCTTACCAAAGAAAACCTGATTCTTATTTTAGTTTTTGTTATTTAGAATTTCACAAGTCCAGTCAAGCGGGAGAGCCATGCGCTTGAGATGCATGGCTCTCTGAAATTATATTATTCGATAATCCAGTGAATTTAAGGCAAAGTACTGCGTATCGGCATAAATCCATTTGGAGAGGAACCAGTTTTGGCTGTATGCGGGTGACAGGTGATACAGCTTAATCCTGAATAATCTATGGTGTTTGTATGCCCAGCGCCGCCGGTATGATTTAATGTCAAACCTACGTGACATGCGACACATAAACTACTGGAAGTACCCGTATTGTCAAACGAATTACTGTCTATAAGGTTGGTAAAAGCGACAGGTGTGGCTAGTAACGTCATACTGGTCAAATTTGCTGGCACCTTTCCTGAATAAAGATTTTCATGAACACCAAATAAATTCCCGGTTCCGCCATGCGGGTCATGACATTGAACACACAATAATGTGAATTCTCCTTCGGCTGCTGACGCAAAGTCTTTATTTGAGTGTGTCTCAACAACTGTACCTGTTGAAGCATTGGAATGGCAGGACAAGCAGAAATTGTTATTATCCCAGGAAGAGGATGTGTTATTGAGCAAATCACCCGGAGAAGACGCTGAATGAGCCCGGTGACAGAGTGCACATCCATCCGAACTGCCATTAAATTTGCCGTGCGGACCATTCTTGTGATTCACAGTAAGCTGAATAGTACTGCTCAGTGTTGTCACACCATCACTGTCTGTTATTTTGGCAGTGATAATATGTGTTCCCGGGGTAAGGGTTGAAATATCAAGAGTGTCGCCTGTTCCGAGCAAACCGTCAATATTTGAGACCCATTTGATATTGCTGCTAATGGTTCCATCTTCAATATCGGAAGCTGTACCGGTGAAACTGATGGTATTTCCTTTGTTATACGTGGAACTATCCGCAGGACCAGTAATTGAGACGGTTGGTGCATTATTCTCTGTAATGGAGAGTGACGACTGGTCCAGGTTGATTTTGAATGTATCTGCTGTGTTTGCGGCGGAATATCCTGTAATCCGTAATTCAAAATTATTTAATTGTGAGGCAGTTTTAATACTGCTGCTTAAATCGAAGGCAATTGGGGTGGCAGGTAAGGCTGTCGGCGGCGGATTTGAACCGTCATAAGTAGCCAGATCAGTCCATGCTGAACCGCCATTGATACTGTACTGAAGTTTGTAAACATCATCTGTCCAAACATCTTCCGGTAAAGTGCCTTGAGAGAAGAAGAAAGACACATTCAAAAGAGCCTGGTGAATACTTGTAAATGTGGTGGTTATACTGCCGTCTGTGCGGGCAAAATCCTGGATGGTCCAGCCGCCGTTCGATGCAAATGTACCGATACAATCTGCCAGAATCCCATCAAAGCTTTCTCCGCTGTCCGGGAACGGTCCGATATAAGCATTTTCTGGATTATTGATGACGACCGGCGTGCCAAGATTATCAACACAGGTTTGCGGGGCTATTGGGCTTGGTGTTGAGGCTGCCCAGTACACTTCAGGTGCCATAATATGCACCCCGCCGGTTGGGGTTGCTGTTACTGTTCCGGGAGTTACGGTGGGGGTAGCCGAAGCATCCGAGGTTGGTCCGGGTGTCAGTGTTGGAGTGCTGTCATTGAAATAATTCAGCGCCTCAAACCCCTGCGGAAGTCCATGGCCCAAATTAACCGGATCGCCCAGGCTGACTGATGTTCTGAATAGGGCTTCCTGCAATGAATCGACAGTGTTCAAATAGGGCTGTGCAGCCAGCAGCGCTGCGATTCCGGAAACCTGCGCAGCTGCTATGGATGTGCCGGAACGCTTGCCGACCATTGCTCCTGGCAGCGTTCCATAGATATCGACACCCGGAACCGCCAGGTCCACCGTGCTTCCATAGGTGGAGAAGTATGCCAGTGAATTATTATTTGAATTCAACGCCGCAACACCGATCACATGCGGGTTGGCGGCAGGGAAGAATGCTGCATTGGATCCGCTGTTGCCGGCAGCGGCGATCACAGTCACGCCGTGTGAATAGGCATAATTGGTGGCATCGGTCAGCGCCTCACTCTCCATCGTACCGCCAAAACCCAGGTTGATTACCTTTGCACCGTTATCCACTGCGTAGGTAATGGCAGCCGCTACATTTGCATAAGAACCATAACCCAGGTCATCGAGTGCTTTTAAAACCATGATCTTTGCCCCTGGAGCAATACCGGCGATACCAGTTCCATTATTGACCTGGGCTGCGATGATACCCGCACTCAGTGTGCCGTGTTCATTCAGGTCGGTAATGTCATTGTTATTGCTGACAAAGTTCCAGCCCTGTGTATCATCAATTAAACCGTTATGATCATCGTCAATTCCGTTACCAAAGATCTCACCGGAATTTTGCCAGATACTGCCACTGATCTCCGGGTTGGATACATCTGCCCCGGTATCGATCACCGCCACGATAATGCCAGTCCCCTGGGAAATATCCCAGGCTGAAGGAATGTGCATTCGGTCCAGGTTATTCTGTTTGCCTTCGGTGTACAACGGATCGTTCGGGGTGAACATGGCTTTTCCGCCGTAATTGGGTTCGGCATAATCCACCAGGATATTCCCGTTCAGAACCTTAAGCAGGTTATCCATACTGTCTGCAGGTGCCTGAACTATGGCGAGATCGATAGAATCGACCCGCTGACTCACTGTTCCGCCGGCGGATTCAATCAGTGCATTTGAAAGAAATTCTGGCACGAAAGAATTGAAACGGGCCACGATCTCTTCTGTAACTGCCTCAGTAGGAACCGGAGTTTCTGTTGGAAGAAGCGCAGGGGTTGCGCTTGGTATGGCAGTTGTCAATATTGTTTCCGTCTGAGTTGGAGTCGATGCTATCTCAGTCAATACCGGTTCAATCTCTGTCGGGTCCGGTACAATTTCTGTCGAAGGAGGTGTAATCTCTGTCGCAGAAGCAGCCGGTGTGACAGTCTCAGCCGGTTCATTTGTAATTTGCGGGGTTTGTGTAGCAGCCTCAGATGGAACAGAGGAAGGTATTTCAAATTCTTGTGTACTGGTCACAGGCACTGTCAGCTCTGTTTCAGTCACAGCTGGAATAGCCGTCGCAGATTCAATTCCACCGGGAATAGCCGTATTTTCCCCGGCAGGTTCCGCCGTCGCGGTTAATGATGGTTCAGCCGTTAAATCAGTAGCTGTAGGTGTTGCTGTCAGAACAAGGGTTGGTTCAGGTGTGCTGGTTTCATTATTTAAAACCGGGATTTCGACC
>CAZBRI010000368.1:0-3768 GCA_964494055.1 uncultured Anaerolinea sp. | reverse complement strand
CGATTGCCGAGATCTCGAGATCTGTCACAGGCACCGGTGCCGGCTCATCGCCGCGGCAGACTTTGGCCCAGTTACTGCCTTCGGTGAACCCGCGGGCTTTCAGCCACTGCGGGAGCTGTGCCGGGGAAGCATCTGCCGGAACCTGTGCCATGAAATTGGTCACCCCGGCTTTTTCCAGGATTGAGAGTGCTTCATCCAGGTCTTTTTCACTGGCGGGAGAACGCACACCCAGGCCGTTGATCCGGTTGAAAAAGGTCCAGTTCAGACCGGGGATCATGGTGACCAGGCTGCTGCCTGTCACTGTAAACGACAGGTGAAGGCTGTTTTTAAATTCATCGGGGGCATGCATGAAAAAATCTTTCCAGGCATCGGCTTCCCCGTATTCATTCAATTCGATCAATTGTCCACGGGTTAAATTTTGCATGCTATTTTCCAATCTCTGCTCAAGCGAAACCTGCCTAAGGGGTGATGAGCTTTTCTGACGGCAGGCTGAATTCTTTTTTCATGGCGCTGACGGGTACGCTGAGCACTTCCTGTAATACGCCGTTAACCAGCACCGAGATCTTCACTGTGCTGATCCCGATGGCGCCTTTCTCCAGCACGAACTGAAGCGGTTTGCCGGCCTGCAGGGCGCTGATGCTGATATCCAGCACGAGGGCTGCTTTTTTGCCTGAGTTTGCGCGGGCGATGGTTTGGGTGATGCCGAAGCGGTTCCCGCTTGCTTCGATGGAGAGGGCTTCGGGGCTGCTGCTGACGAGCTGCGGATCAAAGAAGACGCCGCCGCTGACCAGCGTCAGGGTGGCCCAATCTGAACTGCTGCTGATCTCCAGCCTGAGCTTCTGGCTGCCTGCCCTGGTTGGCAGCGGGGCAGCCCCTGAGCTGATGGGGATGACCGGGTTGGGGGGAATTTCGCCTCGCAGCATACTGGATGCAGCGCCAGCCAGCTGCAGGTACCAGTCTGAAGGCAGCTTTTCGCCATCCGCATCCATGCTGACCAGGTCCACGCCTGCCGGCTGATCAGCTTTTGTGGCAGCAATCTTGTACATGGCAGTATCTTCATCCACTTCGTCAAACATGGCGTTATAGATCACCGGTACGCCAATCGAAACGGCGTTATAGATTTGCCGCCAGTAGAACCTGCCGCCCCGCCGCGGGGTCATATTGAATGGCACGGACGGGCTGCTGTTGTGAAAACCTGTCCCGGGGAAAACCACCGGCATGTATTCTGCGCCGCAGGCGGAGGCCTTTTTCATATCATAGATCATGGTCAGCTTGTAGATATCTGCTTCCAGGTCTGAGCTGTAGCGGCCGACGGTCCAGGGGCTGATCACATCCAGGCCGCAGTAATAATCCATCCAGCCCGGGTCGGTCATTGAATCAGCTGTCAGGGTGCGCCAGCGGGTGGGAACACCGCCAACCAGGGTGACCCTGTATTTCGGGTCCGGGTTGTTTTCAAAAAAATTGATCAGCTCCATGGCTTGCTGCGGGGTGCCCGGGTGTTCTGTGAAGCCGAGCCCCCATATTGCCAGCACAGGTTTGCCGTTTTGATGCAGGTAAGATGGGCTGGCGGTGACTTTCATTTCGTCCACCAGGAACTTCCAGTCTTTTTCCAGGATCGAAACAAACGTGCTGGTGTCCATTCCGCTGGTATCGTACATCATGGCAAACACCCGGCCGTAGGCTTCTGCGCTGGCCATGGCATTTTTTGTCACCGTGTTTCGTGAATTATAGTGATTCTGGCTGCCAAGTTCAGATCCAAAACGCTGGATGAAGACCCCGTCGATCCCGTAATCTGCCATCCATTTAAAGTGACGTTTTACTGTCAGCGGGTTAATGGCAGAATAAAGAACAGCCGGGCTGCCATCCGGTAATTTCATCTTTGTCTGGCAGCGTTCGCCGGCAGTCAGCTCGCTCATATCCGGGTACATATCCACCCTGAAGCTGCCTGCCTCCGGGATGTCATTGTTGAACCAGTGCAGGTAGCCTGTCCCGGATCCATCTCCGGCACAGGTGAACCAGCCCTGGTAACCCATCAGCAGTTTATGCTGCATACTGGAGGCATCCACCCGGTTAATTACGGGTGTGTTCTCTGGGGGTGCTGCCGTGACTGTTGCATAAGGCAGGCTGATGAGCGGGGCGGGTGAGGCCTCTGCAGCTGTGGAAACTGCAGAGGGAGATACACTGGCAGGGATGCCTGCAGCGGGTACCTGTTTACCGGGAAAATTACAGGAAACCAGCATCACCATCATCATGAAATTTATCACTTTCAGCACATATCTCATTTTTTTCTCACCGTTATTTATTCTGATAATGCAGTATACAATAATGTGAAATTTATTCAATACGCCATTCATCCCATGAAGCGAAAGCCCATTCGGCAGTTTATTTTTGCGGCTCCACCATAAATTCATGGTACCGGTACCAATGGGGGATGTTTACACATCTGTAAATTCATCTGAACAACTTTTGAACAACTTTTCGATAATATGGTCTTGTAACGGTGAAGCAATCCACTCAATAAACCAGCCACCAACTTTACCGAAAGGACAAACAAAATGAAAAAACTCAAATTCACCCTCATCACCCTGGCAGTCGTCGGCCTGCTTGCATTGCTCTACAGCATCCCGGCTTTTGCCGCCAGATCTGCTTCTTATGGATACAAAGGTGCAGCGCCGAGGCCGACCGCGACCAAGGCCCCGACACGCACCCCGCTGCCGACGCCGACGAAAAAGCCGACGGCCACTCCCAAGGCTTCCCCAACCATCAAGCCTTCACCCACCATCAAGCCGACCATCGTCAACCCGTCTCCAACCGCCGGATCCGGCTCGTTCACCATGGCGCAGACTCTCTCTGACGGCGCGCAGCAGACGACGCTCGCCTTTGACGGCCTGGCCTTCCTGACCGGAAACCTGGGCTCCGACTCGTTCTTCCCCCCAGGCAAGGTCGCTGATTTCTGGGGTTTCCAGTACCTGCGCGATAACGATCCGAGCGGAATGGGCCACAACACCGATTTCCTGACCCGCGCCTCGCTTAACATGTTCAGCATCCTGGATTCCACCCAGAAGGCACAGCTGATAACACTTGCCAAAAGCCAGGTGACCTCGATCAACGATTATGGTTACAAGCGCTTCGTCCTGATGACCGCCTTCCGCCGTCAGCTGACCGGTGATATCCCCTCCGGCACCACAGGCCTGAGTGAAGCTGCTGTCAAAACCTTCTCCGCTGATCTTTATCAGCTGGACGGTGAGATCAGCTACGCCCGTGCCCAGGTGATGGGAAACATACTTGCCAACCTGAACACCACCCAGAAAACCTACCTGGCCGGCATGCTCGGCAAGGGCATGACCTCCTGGCCGGTAGTTGCTGAACCCGAAGAACTGCGCGGCCTGTCACAGGACGAAAAAGTGGCTGTGATGACCTACTCCGGTGATCTCTACAGCTGGTACGCCGGTTCGATCACTGCGGATGTGTACTTCTGCCCGGAACGACAGGGTACCTACTTCGGCTCATTCTATATGAAGGATGCCCCGGCTGTCGGCAACCCCGGTTACAGCATCGGCACCAACATCACCGCTGATTACGGCAAAGCCTTCGTGGCAGCCCTCTCAACTGACCAGGCCGCCCTCGTCAACAACCTGGTCACCACCCAGAAGCCCTCGCTCCTCAGCATCGTCGATCTCCGGACCCAGGTTGCAACCGAGCTGCGGAAATTCATTGCCGGCAGCACCCCCAGCCTGGCCGCAGTCACCGCTCTCATGCGCAGCTACG
>CAZBRI010000367.1:0-3771 GCA_964494055.1 uncultured Anaerolinea sp. | reverse complement strand
AGATAGCTTCAGGTGACTGGAGTTCAGACGTGTGCTCTTCCGATCTGGACACGAAGATCAAGGTCAACGACCTGGATGTGACCCTGATCGACACTGCCGGCATCCGCCGCCGCGGCCGGATCGATGTGGGTGTGGAAAAATACTCCGTGCTGAGGGCTTTCAAGGCCATCGAGCGGGCTGATGTTGCCCTGTTGATGATCGATGCCACGGAAGGGATCACGGCGCAGGATGCGCATATCGCCGGTTACATCCTTGACGAGTGGAAGAGCTGCGTGGTGCTGGTCAACAAGTGGGATGCCCTGGTGAAAGATAATTACACCATGGAAAATTTCACGAACAAGATCCGCGTTGACTTGAATTTCATGGATTATGTGCCGATCCTGTTTATCTCCGCTAAAACCGGTCAGCGCGTGGAGCAGGTGATGCCCATGGCGCTGCAGGTGCAGGAAGAGCGCCTGGCGCGCCTGTCTACATCCAAGATCAACGATATTATCCAAAAAGCCATGGATTACCAGCCGCCGCCTGCCCATGCCGGTGTGCAGCTGAAGATCTACTACGGCACCCAGGTCCGCTCCGACCCGCCAACCTTCGTTTTCTTCGTCAACCAGCCCAAGCTGATGCATTTTAGCTACCTGCGCTACCTGGAAAACAGTATCCGTAAAGAATACGGCTTCCTCGGCACCCCCATCAAACTTGCCTGCAAAGGTCACAACGACAAGAACTAACCGGGAACCAGCACAAAAGCCGGACCCCCTCCTAACCTCCCCCATTTTCAAAGACCGAAAATGGGGGAGGAATAATATATGAGATTCCTGGTGTAATTCGTTGCTGCTCAAAATACCCCTCCCCCAAAAAATCCGGTTTTTGGATTTTTTGGGGGAGGCCGGGAGGGGGTCTGCACTTGACCTTCAGTGAAATCCCAGTTTTTGCATGCAGAACACGGAATGGAAACCTGACAATGATGATCATGAAGACCACGAATATTGTTATTAATATTTGAGCACTCATCTCATTCATCTCAAAAAAAATATCATGCCCTGATTGCAATACAAACCGGACCCCCTCCTAACCTCCCCCATTTTCAAAGACCGAAAATGGGGGAGGAAAAATATATGAGATTCCGACTGTAATTCGGGTGCTGCTCAAAATACCCCTCCCCCAAAAAATCCGTACTTTGGATTTTTTGGGGGAGGCTGGGAGGGGGTCTGCACTTGACCTTCCGTTCTGTGAAATCCCAGTTTTTGCATAGGAGTGGGAAGCTGGGATGGGGTCTGTCTTTGAACTTATTACCCGCCATTCAACTCAGCTTCGATCACCATCCAAACCCCATTAATATCTTCCAATACATCCTTATTCCAAAACCTAAGAACCCTGTAACCTCGAGAAATTAAAAATTTATCCCGCTCCTGGTCATACATCTCCTTTTCAAGATGCTGCCCGCCATCCAGTTCAATGATCAATTTCTTTCGGGGCGCACAAAAGTCGGCAATATAATTTCCAATTGCATGTTGATTCCTGAAATGCACTCCGTGCATCTTGTTCCCCCTCAACACACTCCAGAGCAGTCGTTCAGCTGGCGTCATTTCTCGGTGTAAGGATTTTGCCCTGCCAAAAATGTTTGGCGAGGTTCGGTGATGTACATTATCAAGATTCTTGGGCTTTTTCGGATTATTATTCATTCCAATTATTTCCTGTCTGTCATAATACAATAATAAGTAATTTTAACTTAATTTCAAGTTCAGGACCCCCTCCTAACCTCCCCCATTTTCGGTCTTTGAAAATGGGGGAGGAAAAATATATGAGATTCCTGCTGTAATTCGGTGATAAGTTCACCGTATTGTTACCTGGAAAAATGCTGCTTAAAATACTCCTCCCCCAAAAAATCCGGTTTTTGGATTTTTTGGGGGAGGCTGGGAGGGGGTCTGCACTTGATCTTAAAAATGTGTATGGAAAATAATTCGATGGCGGTAACTTGATGAAGCGGCATTGTTCATATATTGTAAAAACGAGAAAAAACTGATATATTAAAAGCTATATGTCATACGATCCAACATATCCGCATAACCTGGCACCGCTGCCTCCATTAGCCGCAATCACTAATAGCGATTTTGGCGATTTATTGCTAAAAGCCCGCGTGGAATTGGCTGAGTTGAAAGGTGCGTGCGGGCAGATACCCAATCCATTGTTGTTGATCGCTCCGGTCGTGATTCGCGAGTCAGTCGCCAGTTCGAATATTGAAAACATCAACACAACCCTGGCGGAAGTACTTCAGTGGCAGCTTTTCAATGAAACAGAGCAGCGTCAACCAGACAAAGAAGTCCTGAGATACCGGGAAGCCATGAATTGGGGTTTCAATAATCTCGAAAAATTTGCGATCTCTTCCCGTCTGATTACCGGCATTCAGGGTAGATTGATTCCAGAAGGAAATGGAAATTATCGAAGAGAACAAAATCAGATTGCAAATTTATCCAGCCGGGAGAGTCTGTATACTCCGCCAATTGCAAGTGATATTCCATTCCTCATGGGGAATTGGGAAAATTATGTCAATTCTGCTGATGACAGACTTGACCCCTTGATTCGAGCTATCCTGGCTCATTACCAATTTGAAGCGATACATCCCTTCCGGGATGGCAACGGCAGGACTGGACGCATATTGATGGTTTTGCAGCTGATCCAAAGCAGTCTTCTCCAGTATCCGGTTTTGTACATCAGTGGATATATAAATCAACACCGCAGCGAGTATTACCAACACCTGGTTGCTGTAACCAGGGAAGGTCAGTGGCACAACTTTATTGAGTACATGCTGACAGGTTTTTTTGAAAAAGCACGTGAAACCCGCGAAGACTTAAAGAAAATTACTGATCTTTTTGATGTTATCAAACTCAAAATCAAAAAAGATAATCATAAACTTTACCGGACGGATTTGGTCGAGGCAATATTTACTTATCCAGTCATTACACCGACGAGGGTGGCAAGTGAAACGGGGGTTCACTATACAACTGCCAGTAAATATTTGTTACAGCTTGCAGAAATGGGCATTTTACGAGAAGCTGTGGTGGGTAAATATCATTTATTTGCAAACCATCAGTTGTTGAACATTTTGAGTAAATAATGGCTCAATACGAAATGTGCGTGACATTATGATTATGAAAAACCAATAATCCCGGTTAATCGATTTCCGTAACGAGGGAAACTAGACCGGTATTCTATTTAGCTGAAAAAAATGAATTGTTATTCAGTTCCCGGAAGTGGAAATTGGTCATCGTACAAAAACATATGCAATACGGGATGTGAAAATTTAGCTGTTGACTTTGGAAATAAGGGAAGGTGTTATTGTTTTTTTAAGCCTTGAATATGTTCTTGTTGAATTACAATTCTGCAGAATAGTTAAGACAGCAATCCATTATGTTTATGGTATTTGTAAGGATAGACCCCGATTTAGGCTTTTGGATTAAAAAAGGAATAATGGATTAAAAAAACAGGCTGCCCGGTCTTTTGGGCAGCCTGTTTTTATTACTTTTTCGGGCAGGGTTAGCTGCAGCCGGGGAATTTGAATGAGGAAATTCGGGTGCTCCAGTTGAAGCTGCCGCTGGTTTTGAGGTATTCAGAGGTGAACCAGAAGGTGCAGTCATCCACCGGATCGATCGTCATGGCGCTGTAGTCGCCCCGGTCGTCCGCCTTAGTCGAGTAGGCCGTGTCGAGGCTTGCCACGATGTAGTCGAGATCTGGAAAGTCGTCAGCCTCCCACGGCTGCCACCAAGCGTCCTTGAT
>CAZBRI010000366.1:0-3789 GCA_964494055.1 uncultured Anaerolinea sp. | reverse complement strand
GTCTTTTCGGAATGGGAAAAGCTGAATGGCGTTCTTTATTGACGCAACAGGCTATATCCGGATCAGGCGCAGGCCACGCCCCGCGATCATTGCCCAATCGTTAAGCTCAGCCGCCACATGGCCGTAACCGGCAAGCCAATGGTGCCCGACGCCTTCGGCATGAATCCATGCCAAGATCTCACGGACCGGCGGCTGAAATTTTACGCGCAGCGGATTGCCGGGAAATACCATTTCCGCCGGCAACGCCTCGCCTTCCATCACGGCCAGTTGATAGCCTTCGCCGGAGGGAATCAGATTCACAAGCGTGACCGGGCCAGCCTTGGCCGGGAACAGCGAGCAGACGCCCTGGTTCGCCAGGCGCACCGGCGCCACCGTGATTGCCAACGCTGAGATTAGTGGCTGGTTGGGCAAGCAGGGTCTTGAAAATCGCCATGCCCAGCACATTGGGGGTGGTTACCGCTACCCCTTTGGTTACCTGAAATTGACCATGGCCCTGCACGGTTCTGCCCTGCCGGATGGATCCAATGGCGGTAACCCGGCAGGTTTCCTGCTGACTACCCTGGATGCCAAAAAAATCTATATAGCCGGAGATACCGGGTTGTTTGGTGATATGAAGTTGATCGGAGAAGAAGGCCTGGATCTGGCCATCCTGCCGATTGGTGATAATTACACCATGGGGCCGGACGATGCCCTGCGGGCGGTAAAAATGCTGGCCCCCAAACACGTCATCCCCATTCATTTCAGTACCTGGGAAGTCATTCAGCAGGATCCAAAAGCCTGGGCTGCCCGTGTGGTGGAAGCGACAGCCAGCCTGCCAACACCCACCCAGGTCCATATTCTCAAACCGGGTGAAAGTTTTACCTTTTAGTTTGAGTTGCTGCAACTGCGCTGACCTGGTCCCGGGTACTCTTCTCTGCGAACGGTTCCGGTTGTTTTGCTTTTTATTAAAGGGATCCACTTACTATCTGTCAGTTAATCTGCCGACTATAAAAACTTGTGAAAACCCTGTACTATCAAAACAGAAACAATTATCACAAGAGCATACCATTGCCAAACACTGCAACCCAATCAATCCGTCCACCCGTTTTAGGTGCGTAACTTCTGTCCTCCCTTAAAAAAAATAACATCAAAAAGTGTGACTGAGTGTGACCAAGTGTGACCCTGAACACCCTGACGGTCTAAATAACAGGTTGCGCAGTACCCAGAATCAGCTCTATTATTTTGTCCCACGTATTTATTTTATAGTGCATCAAAACGCCTAAAGATCAAGCAAAGACTTTCTTGGTGATTCGTGGTGAAAAATTGCATAATCAAGATGTGGGGGGCCCTCGGCTCGAACATTAAAGAAACCCTGTGCGCCTCCAGCCAGGTCGGGCGATTATATTTCTTTAAAGGTATAATCTTTTTCCAGAAATCATTGTACTTTTTACATATCCCTTGAAACTACTAATCGGAAATTCAACATGACTGAAAAATATACCTTCCAATCCATCATCCTGAAACTGCAAGCTTACTGGGCCGAACGTGGCTGCGTAATCTGGCAGCCATACTACACCCAGGTGGGTGCAGGTACCATGAACCCGGCTACTTTTTTGCGCGTACTCGGCCCTGAACCGTGGAGTGTCGCCTATGTCGAGCCTTCCGTGCGTCCTGATGATGGCCGCTATGGCGAAAACCCCAACCGCCTGCAGATGCATTACCAGTTCCAGGTTATTTTAAAACCCGATCCCGGTATCCCGCAGGAGCTTTATCTGGATTCGCTTAAAGCTATTGGGATTGATCCTCGCCAGCACGATATTCGTTTTGTTGAAGATAACTGGGAACAGCCGGCCATATCAGCTTGGGGCCTGGGCTGGGAAGTCTGGCTGGATGGTCAGGAGATCACCCAGTTTACTTATTTTCAGCAGGTCGGCGGCATGCCACTCGACCCGGTCGCTGTGGAAATCACCTACGGTTTGGATCGTATCCTGATCGCGCTCAATGATGCACCCTCCATTTGGGGCGAACCCTGGGCGCCGGGCATTAACTATGGCGATGTGCGCCGCCAGGAAGAATTTGAGCACAGCAAATACTATTACGAAGTCGCCGGGGTTGAGACTGCCCGCCAGTTGTATGAGCTCTACGCCAGCGAATGTCTGGCCTGTTTGGAACAAGGCCTGGTGCTGCCGGCCCATGATTACGTTTTAAAGTGTTCGCACACTTTTAACATCCTTGATGCGCGCGGTGCGATTGGCGTGACTGAACGCCAGGGCTATTTCCGCCGTATGCGTGAGATGGCGCGCCGGGTGGCCGAGGCTTACCTTGAACAGCGCAAACAGCTTGAATACCCATTGCTAAAAGAAAAACAGCCCGCCAGTCTGACGGCTCAACCTGCCCAGGTTGTCAGCCCTGCCCTGGTTCCTGCGCCCTTCCTACTGGAAATTGGCGTTGAAGAGCTTCCGGCCGGGGATGTGGATGCGGGACTGGCGCAGATTACCGAGCGGGTTCCGGTCTGGTTGGCCTCGCTCGGTCTTGAACATGGCAAAATCCAAACCTATGCCACGCCGCGCCGCCTGGCTGTCTATGTTGAGGCGCTTTCAGCGCAGCAGCCTGACCGTGAAGATGTGGTGAAAGGGCCTCCGGCCGAGCGCGCCTTTGACGCTGCCGGTATTGCCACCCCTGCCGCCCTCGGCTTTGCGAAAAAGAATGGCGTCAATACCGCTGACTTGCAGGTGCGTGAGATGGACGGCGGTAAGTATGTGGTTGCAATTGTCAGCCAGCAGGGGCGCCCGGCTTACCAGGTTCTGAGCGAGGCTTTACCGGCATTTGTGGCTGGTATCAAGTTCGAAAAATCGATGAAGTGGAACAATTCGGGTGTGGCCTTCTCGCGCCCATTGCGCTGGCTGGTGGCCATGCTTGGTACCGCCAGCCTGTCATTTGAATACGCGGGGGTCAGATCTGGGAATGTAACGCGTGGTCTGCGGCCTTATGATTCACCTGAAATTAGCATTTCTTCCGCCAATTCCTATTTTGAGACCATCCGTCAGGCCGGTATCACGCTTGATAGCGTCGAACGCTCGGCCTCGATTGTGGAGCTGGTCAAAAAAGCTGCTTTATCGGTGGGTGGACAGGCCATTATTGAACCAGGCTTGCTGGCTGAAGTGACAAACCTGGTCGAAATGCCCACACCCATTCTGGGTAGCTTTAACCCGGAATTCCTGGCCCTGCCACGCGATGTATTGATCTCAACCATGAAGAAGCACCAACGCTATTTCCCTGTGGAATCAAGCGCTGCCGAGCGTACGCTGCTGCCGTATTTTATTGCCATTCGCAACGGCGATGACCAGGATCTTCCGATTGTGACACATGGCAATGAGCACGTCTTGGGCGCGCGTTTTGCTGATGCCAATTTCTTTGTGCGAGAAGACATCAAACGCCCGCTCGAATATTATCGTGATGGCTTGAAGACCTTGATCTTCCAGACCAAGCTCGGTTCCATGCTGGACAAAGCAGAGCGAATGCTCAAGCTCGCTGCGGATTTATCAGTCATGCTGGCTTATGATGAGCGCCAGTCCAAGGATGTTCAGCGCGCAGTTTTCCTGGCCAAGGCTGATCTGACCACCCAGATGGTGACCGAGATGACCTCGCTGCAGGGTATTATTGGCCGGGAATATGCACTGCGTTCCGGCGAGAGTGAAGCGGTGGCGCTGGCTATTGGTGAGCAGTACCAACCCATACCCAAGGGCAATATCGGTCTGGTGCTGGCGCTTTCAGACCGGATTGATTCACTGGTGGGTTTGTTTGCGGCGG
>CAZBRI010000365.1:0-3797 GCA_964494055.1 uncultured Anaerolinea sp. | reverse complement strand
CAACTATGACGCCAGTAAAGCAGGCAGCACGTTCACCGACGCCGATGGTGACAACGGCAAGCTCTGGCGCAAAACCTTCCACGTGTTCTTTCTCTTTTTCAAGGAATGATTTTGGGATTAATAGCGGAAACGCAGCATTGACATGTCCTGTTTCCTTAAACCTTCTGTCCAGGGCAGCCTGCATGTTTTCCCATAAGGTCCAGCCGTATGGGCGCACAACCATGCACCCGCGAACGGGGGAGTAATCTGCCATTTCTGCCTTCAGAACCAGTTCGTTGTACCAATCGGAGAAGTTTTCTGCTCGAGGGGTTAATTGTTCGTCTGCCATATTTGCCTCTTTATAAAATGAAAATGATTACAGAATAATTTGCTGTACAGCTGTATGTACATCAGGAGCGAAATTCAAAAATGCTCTCTGCCTGGGGACGAAATAAGGATCTAAATTTACATATGCCATGTCAAACATGGATTTCCAGCCGGAACCGACGAGCACCAGAGGTCTTTGAATAATGGCATCAATGATCATCAGGTTCCACATTAATGAAATTTCGGTTAATGTACCGGGACCACCCGGCAGTGCAATCGCTGCATCACAGCCTTCGATTAAACCGTCCAGTCTTTGCCTGAGCGTTTCAAATTTTCTTTCCTCGATAACCCACGCATTGGCACCAACTTTTCGCCAGCGTTCGATCTCACTGCATGTTACACCGATCACATGGCCGCCGGCTTCATTGGCTCCACGTGATACAGCTTCCATTGTCCCGACATATCCACCTGTCAGAACTGCGTGACCGGATAACGCCAGGAGTTTACCTAATTCATAAGCTTCAAGGTACGCCGGGGTGCCGCTTACAGGCTGCGAGCCGCCGAAAACTGTAACATTCATTGTTTATCCCATTCACGCAAAGCGTTAATTTTGAGTTTTTCTAAAACGGCAGTTTCAAGGTCGATCCCGGATACAGATGCAAGCTGCAGTAAATATAATGTGACATCAGCCAATTCGCTGGCTAATTCCTCTGGATTGCTGGATTCATCCTGCCATTGAAAGTGTTCCAAAACTTCTGCGGCTTCAAGACACAGGGAAACAGACAGATTCCGCGCTGTTTGTGGTCTTTTACTGCCGGCATCATACCAACCCTTGGATTTTACGAACTCGTTCATTTCATTGGTTAGTTCACGAATATCCACGAATTTATTAACCTTTTAACGTTTGAAAAATCATATATCGATATAAAAATAAAAACGGCTCACCAAGTCTGGGAGCCGCCATGTTATTTCATAAAAATAACCTATCCAGACCTGAATGGCGTATTAAAAAAAACCGGGGATGGGTTCATACTCATCAAAAAATTATACTACATTCTTTATTTGCTATAATAATCCCATGGAGATCATATTGACACACGAACAGGCTGATTTTGATGCCATGGCAGCCATGTATGCTGCATCAATCCTCACCGGTGCTGTGCCTGTTTTGCCTCGCAAGATCAACAAAAATGTACATGCTTTCATCACTTTTTTCGGCCAGGAATTTGGTTTTATTGATCCGGACGAACTTCCCCAGGGACCGATTGATAAAGTAATCTTGGTTGATACCCAATCGATGATCACATTAAAAGGGGCTGGTAAGCAAACCCGGGTGTTTGTGTATGATCATCATCCGCTTCGAAACCAGCCTAAAGAACCGGGAATGGCTTCCGTTATATCAAATTGGGAGATCAATAATTTTGGTCTTGGGGCTACGACTACTTATTTTATCGAAGGTCTTCAAGAGCAGGGAAAGGTACTCACCCCGCTGCAGGCGACATTTTTTATTCTCGGAATTTATGAAGATACCGGTTCATTAACTTTTTCCTTAACTACGTCTCGTGATATTCGTGCAGCTGCCTGGCTGCTGGATCAGGGGGCCGATTTATCGAATGTTGGTGAGTACCTTAATCCGCCCTTGAATTTGCAGCAGAGAGAGATCTACGATCACCTCGTCGCAAATATGGAAGTCCTGGAGATCAATGGACACCAGGTGATGCTTGCCTGCGGGGAAACAGGCGATTCATCTGAAGAAATCGCTATTCTTGCACATAAACTCAGGGACTTATTTGATCCGGAGGCGATCTTTGTTCTGATTAAGACACCAGATGGGATACGCCTGGTCGCCAGGTCTTCCAGTGATCAGATAGATGTTTGCCGGATTGCATCCCGGTTTGGCGGAGGCGGCCACAGCCGTGCATCTGCTGCTCTCATAAAAAAAGACCAGCCGGAACAACCGTCAGTGCGGGAAGTGCGGAACGAACTTGCAGCTGTGTTACCAGCGATAATTTCGCCGGTTATGATGGTTTCCCAGATCATGTCAAAACGTCCCAGGGTGATTACTCTAACCACCGGGGTTGATGAAGCTGCCAGATTAATGTCACGTTATGGTTATGAAGGTTTCCCGGTACTGAAAGATGGTCATGTGGCGGGATTGCTTACCAGGCGGGTGGTGGATAAGGCTGTCAGTCATAAACTCAAACTCACAGCTGCAAGTTTGATGGAAGCAGGTGAATATTCCGTTCACCCTGCTGATTCCTTTCAACGCTTACAAAATGTGATGACCGAAAGCGGCTGGGGACAGATACCGGTCGTTGATCCAGAATCTTCAAAAATAATCGGTATCGTAACCCGGACTGATGTATTAAAGGTTTTATCGAAGCAGCATCCGCAGCTAATTAAAAATGTCTCACTCGCTGATAAATTGAAAAAGAACCTGCCCGCCGAAAAAATTTCTTTACTGCGTGCAGTTGCTGAACAGGCTGACGGTGAGCATTTGCCGGTTTACATAGTGGGTGGTTTTGTCCGGGATCTGTTGCTTGATCTTCCCGGATCAGACCTGGACCTTGTGGTGGAAGGGGATGCCATTAAACTGGCAGAAAAACTTGTATCCCTGCACGGTGGAACCCTGAAGAGCCATTCCCGTTTTGGGACTGCCCGTTGGTACCTGGAAAAAAGTGAATTTGAATTCAAACCGGAAGCAGGATTGGAAATATCACCAGCCCCGCAATTTCTGGATCTAATCTCGGCACGGCAGGAATTTTATGAGCATCCGAGTGCATTGCCGACTGTTGAACACAGCAATATCCGGCTTGATCTGCATCGCCGTGATTTTACAATCAATACCCTTGCCTTGAGGATTGATGGCCGCTATTTTGGCGAACTTCATGATTATTATGGCGGTAAGGCTGACCTTGAAAAGCGTCTTGTCCGTGTTCTTCACTCACTCTCATTTATCGATGATCCGACTCGGATGATCCGGGCGGTGAGATATGAGCAGAGATATAAATTTGAGATTGAACCTCGAACTCTGCAGTTGATTGACGAAGCCAGGCCTTTGCTAGCCCGGCTTTCACCAGAACGTCTCCGGCATGAATTTGAGTTATTACTGCAGGAGAAATCTGCACCATTAATGATGAAACGTCTCGATCAGCTTGGTTTGATCAAGGCGATAAATGAGCAGTTACCATGGAATAAGAAAATTCAAAAATGGATTTCTGACCTGTATCGCAATGAACATCCTGCTGATCACCAAAATTCCATTAAGCATGATCGATTTGTACTTTCCGATTCTGCTTTTTGCTTATGGTTTCTTGAACTGACAGCTGAACAAATTAATGAACTGCAGCAGCAATTTGGATTTTCTAACCACACATTGAAAACGATTCAAGCCTCAGCTGCTCTTTTTGCAGCAATGAAGACTGTCAATCCTGTGAAGCCTTCTGAATGGGTTGATTTACTGGATGGTTATCCTTTGCTCGCTGTTCGGC